>NZ_VRVE01000066.1:0-23672 GCF_008040035.1 Methylobacterium sp. WL9 | reverse complement strand
CCGCGTGGCCTCGCCGGGGACGAGCCGCGCCGCGCCGTCGAGGGCGAAGCCGCGCGTCTGCGCTGTCAGGGTCACGTCGCTCGCCTGCGGAGTGCCGGAGGCGGTCAGCCTCACGGTGTCGACGGTCTGGCCCGCGGCGACGAGGCGGTCGGCGTTGAGCCGGCCGTCGATCACCGGACGTGCGAAAACGTCCCACGCGGTCAGATCCGCATCGAGCCGGGCGAGGCCGAAGCGATCGTAGCGCAGCGACTCGCCGGTGGCGCGGATCGCGGCGTCCTGCCGTCCGCCGTCCCGCGAGAGCGTCACGGCGGCGTCGAGGCTGCCCCCCATCGGCGCGAGCGCCAGGGCCGAGAGGTCGTCGAGATTGCCGGCGTGGACCGTCAGCCGGCCCTCGCTCAGCAGCGTCCCGGCATCGACCGCCGCCCGGCCGTCCACCGCGACCGATCCGAGGGCGAAAGCGAGGCTGTCGAGGGACCAGCTCTGCGGGGTCGGGCGGGTGATCCGCGCCGCGCCGGTCAGAGGTTTGCCGGCGACGCTGCCGCTCATGCGGACGTTGCCGTCCAGCGCACCGGTGAGATTGGCCAGAGCCGCATCGACCCGCAGATTCGTGATGGCCTTGGCGCTGGCCGTGGCATGCGGCACGGCAAGCGCCAGGTCTATCCGTGGCTCACGGAGCGAACCGGTGAGATGGGCGTCCAGACTCGCGCGGCCGGCGAGCCGTTCGTCGAGGGCCGCGAGGTCGGTGAGATCGACCCGTCCGGTGACGTCGGCCCGCGTCGACGTGGCCTGACCCTGCAGCGTCGCCGTCATCGCCGCGCCGGCCAGCTTCAGCGCCTCGAAGCCATATCCATCAAAGGCTTGCGACACGCGGCCGGTGACGACGGGCGCCCGTCCGAGCAGGTTGTCGGCCGCCTCGATCCCGAGGACGAGATCCCGGCCGCGCAGGTCGAGGTCGGCGGCGACGGACTTGCGTGCCGGGTCGCCGCTGAGCGCCGCCTTCGCATCGAGACGCCCCGCGAGCGCCCGGCCGGCCACTCCCGAGAACACGCCGACATCCGGCAACGCCGCCTCCAGATTGCCCGTCAGGACGTTCTGCCCGACGCGTCCGGCGTATTTGAGGTTGGCCGTCTCGGCGTCGAGCACGAGATGTGCCACATCCAGGTTGCCGTCCGTCGTCGATGTCGCGCGCAACGTGAAGGCGGCGCGTGAGCCGATCGCGCGGCGCAAAGCCGGGTCCGCAAGGCGCAAGCCCTCCATCTTCGCGTCCGCTGTGAGGGCGAAGCGGGTCGCTTTCGGATCTGTGCCGACTGGTTCGGCGCCGATCCTCGCCTCGATCCGGTCGAGCGATGAGTCCTTGGTGCGCAGGCCTGCCGCGCTGAGAGTGCCCTTCACCACTGGTGAAGCGATGGGGCCCTTCACGCTCCCGTCGAAAACGAGCGTCTGCAGCTCGGTCTCGGCAGCCTTGGTAACGCCGCCTTCCGTGGGGACGGCACGGGCCTGGATCGTCAGGTCGGCGACGCGATCCGCGGTGATGCCGCCGCCAAGGTTGAGGCGGGCCGTCCGCGAGGTCAGGTCGAGACGGTCGATCCGAAAAGCGCCGCTATCGGAAAAGCTTAGGCCCCCTTCGAGCTTCGTGGTGCCGGAAAAGATCGCAGCCGCCGGGCCGGGGACGAGCCCCTCGATGCGCGACGCGAGGTCGAGGCTGAGGCGCCGGTCAGTGCCGATGCGCGAGATGCGTGCGCCGCCCTTGGCACCGATGTCGGGGCCGGCATCGAAGTCGAGCCGGGCGTTCCACGCGTCGAGCGTACCGCGCCCGTCGAGGTCGAGATTGATCGGCGGCTCGCCGGGCAGATTGCCGGCCTTCGAGAGCAGGCCGCCAGCCGGCTCGACGAGGCTGGCTTTCAGTTCCAGCGTTTCACCCTTCGGCACGAAGAGCAGCTTGGCGATGAAGCGTCCGGCCGCGTCGAGGCGGCGGGCATCGACGTTGAGGTCGAGCCCCTCGGACGGATTGCCGAGCTTCACCTTGCCGTCGGCCGCGAGCCTGGCAGCCTGTCCGGCGATGCTCTCGCCCAGCACGAGTTCGGCGAGCTTGAACGCTTTGATCTCGACCTTCACGGGGAGATCGGGAAGTAGCTTGCCGTCCGGTTCCTCGACCGGCACGGCGGTCGGGTCGGGCAGCGGCTTGCGCAGCACGTCGAGGCGGCCGATCTCCAGGCTGTCGACTTCGAGCCGGCCCGACAGCAGGGCGAGGCGGCTCCAGACCAAACGGGCGCGGTCGAGCTTCAGCCAGATCCCGTCGCGGTCGCTGATCGTGACGTCGCGGATCGTCGAATCCGAGGACAGCGCACCATCTACGGCACCGATCGAGACTTTCGAGGACGAGGTCGAGAGCGCCTTCGACAGGAGGCCGCCCAGAACCGTCTTCTCGCCGTCGGCCGCCCGGCCCAGACCGGCCGGGATCAGCACGGCCAAGATCACAAAGGCGAGGGTCAGGGCGCATAGAAGGGCCGCGACGGCGCGGCGTCGTCCCGTCCCGGCAACCACCATCAGAATGCCTGACCTAAGCTGATGTACAGGGCGACCGGGCGCTCGCGGTTGCCCTTGATCCGGTCGAGGGGGAAAGCGAGGTCCACGCGGATCGGCCCGATGCCGGTGTAGTAGCGAAGACCGAGGCCGACTGCCTTGCGGATACGCTCATCGAAATCGGGCAGGGACGAGGCGAAGGCCGTGCCGGCATCGAAGAACGGCACGATGCCGATCGTGTCGGTGACCTTGATGCGGGCCTCTAGCGACGCTTCGAGCAGGCTGCGCCCGCCGATCGGCAGGTTGAACGGCCCACGCGGTCCGAGTGTTCGGAAAGCGAAGCCGCGCACCGATCCGCCGCCGCCGGCGAAGAAGCGGAAGTTGTCGGGGATCTCGGCGAGGGAGGCGCCGGAGACCGAGCCGAACCCGATGCGGCCGGCGAGCACCGTGTTCGCCTCGTCGTCGAGGGCGTAATAGGTCGAGCCCTGGGCCTTGGCGACGAAGATGCCGGGGTCCGAGCCGAGGAAGCTCGGATAGGGTGTCGCCGAGGCGAGCACGCGAAACCCCTGCGTCGGGTCGAGCAGGCTGTCGGTGGAATCGTAGGTCACCGAGACCGGAACGCCGATGAGCCGGTAATCGACCTTGCCGAGCGCATCCTGCGAGCGGCCGACTTGGCCGTCGAGCCCGACCTGGGCCGAGAAGGTGTCCGAGAAGCGGTGGCGCAGTCCCACCGACGCCCCGGCCGCATCGACGAGATAGCTCTGCTGCACCTCGCGGGTGACGAAGACGTTGGCGAGCAGGTCGTTGCGGCTGCCGTCCAACGCCGGCTTGACGAAGGTCGCGGACAGCCGGCCGCCGAGGCCGGACGTGTCGATGCCGGCGAGCTTGCGCTGCTGCGCGAACGGATCGAAGCCGAGGCCGAGATAGTAGATGTCGGCGTCCAACCGGAAGGTCTCGCCACCGCCGAACAGGTTGCGGTTGGCGTAGTAGGCGCGCACGCCCGGACCGTCGACGGTGGAGTAGCGGGCCGATACGCCGAGCAGGTTCTGCTCGCGCTCGCCGAGCTCCACGAAGACCGGCAGGTTGCCATAGGCATCGAGGCTTTCGCCCTCGCGCACGCGGACCGATCCGATGCCCTCGACCTTCGCGATCGTCCGGCGGATGTCGGCGATGGCTTTCGGCGAATACGGATCGCCCGGCTCCGAATAGATGAACGAGCGGATCACCGCCGGATCGATGCCCTCGGCGCCCTTCACAGCGACCTCGCCGATGCCGGCCTTCGGGCCGGGATCGACGGTGAAGGTCACGTCCATGACGTGGGCCGCGTCGTCGACCACTGGATCGCGGGAGACAGCCTTGGCGAAGGGGTGGCCGAGCGCCCGGAAGCGATCGACGATCTTGGCCTCGCGGGCGAGTACGGTCGCGGAGCGGGCCGGCACGTCGTCGTCGGTGCGGGTGAATCGCTCGGGCAGCACCTCGGTCGAGAAGGCCCGTCCGGCCCGATCGCGCACGGCCACCGAACGCACGGTGTAGGCAGGGCCCAGATCGACCGCGATTTTGACCGGCACCAGAGCCCGGGCACGCGAGCCCTCGGCCGCGCGGGCCGCCGCATTGAGCGAGGCTTCGCCGGTGACGGCGATGTCGTCGACGCGGATCGTGACCGTTCCCTGGTAGTAGCCGTAGCCGGAGAGGACGTCCGTCAGGCGGCGCAGGTCGGCGTCGGCCCGGCGCACGAGCCCTTCGCCGTCGGGCGGTGCCTCCTGGCGCAGACGGTAGAGCGTCGAGGTGTCCTGCAGCGCCTGGACGACGTCGCTGTCGTCGACCCCGGTGATGCGCACGCTGTAGGGGAGGGCGGTGGCGGTCGGCTGCAGCGGCTCCTCCTCGGAGCCGAACAGCCCGAACAGGTCGAAGGCCTGAGCCGGCTGGGGCACGGCCATGGCGAGGCCGCTCGTCGCCAGCAACGCATAGGCGAACCGGCGCACGAGACGCCGGCCATGATGATTGGGGGCCCGGGACAGGGTCAGGACTGGCACCTAATCGCGGGAGCTCATCCGGCCGAATGCGACCGCGCGACGAAGCTGTGCCCGCAAATGTCGAACGAACCGTCTACCATCTGCGCCACCCCTCGACGGATCGGCCGCTTGGCGGCACGGATGGAGCGGGAAGGCTCGACCCGCGCGCTGCGTCGCAGCCTTTGTTGAGTCCAAGCCTAGCCGCAAGGGGATGCCCGGGGCAACCTTGGCCGCCGACCGCTCCACCTTCGCGAAACCCTGACGGCGGTGCCGACCGGCCGGGGACTCTTGTCACTCGTCAAGGGCCGACCTACCTAATTTTTCATAACCCGACCCCGTCGACCGCATTTCCCAGGCACCGTCCGTGTGACGGCAAGTCGCGGCCAGACGACCTCTTCCACATCGACGGCGGCCCCGGCTTCAGACCGGCGCCCGGACACCCTTTTTCCGGAGAGGGTCGATTAAGCGGAGATGAACGCATGCAGACAGGCACCGTCAAATGGTTCGATGAAATCAAAGGTTACGGCTTCGTGGAGCCGGATACCGGGGGGCGGGACGTCTTCGTCCATGTCTCGGCGGTGCAGGCCGCGGGCCTGCGCGGCCTCGCCGAAGGCCAGAAGGTGAGTTTCGACGTGGAGAACGACCGCCGCAGCGGGAAACCCGCCGCCATCAACCTTCAGGCAAGCTGATCGTCCGGACAGCCGTCGCCGTCGTTTCCGTCGGGCAACGGTCCCAAAAAATCGCTTCGGTCCCCGATCGACAGCAACGGTCTTCGTTGATCGTTCACGTGACGTCGTGCATCGGCTGCGCGCGTCAGCAACCCGGCCTGTTTCGGCCGTCCACGAGCCCACAGAAGGGGCGCTTCCACCGGACTGTGCAGCAACACGGCTCCGGAGGGTCACTGCGTTACGACATGAGAAAGGTCAGATGAGCGCATTCGACTATCGAAATTTCGATGATCGCCGCCAGCACTCGCAAAATGCCAGGGCGGCCCTGCTTGAGAAGTTCAAGTCCCGGCCTTCCTTCGACGATCCGGAGATGATCGCCAAGGCCAAGCACCGCCAGGAAGTGGCCCAGGCCCGAGACGACCGCGCCCGCGAGCGGGAACGTGTCCGGGTCGAGACCGAGCGCAAGGCGGCTGAGGAGAAGCGCCTGCGTGAGGAGGCCGAACTCAAGGCTCAGATCGAGCGTGAGGAGGCTGCCGCAGCTGAACTGGCTGCGCGCAAGGAGGCGGAGACGGCAGAACGGAAGGCGCAACGGGACGCGCGTTATGCCGCCCGTAAGGCCAAGGTGAAGATCCGACGATGACCGATCCGGGCGCCGATGCGTCGGCGCCTCATCGTTCAAGAATGTGAATCAACCCGAGCCGGGCTCCTCGCGAGCCTGGCTCTTTCGTTCTACATTCGTCGCCGAATCCGCGTCGGTCGTGCTGCGGAACTGTGTCTCGGGAGAGTGGAATGGCCAGCGTCGACGTCAACATGGTGAAGTGCGCCTGCCCCGACTGCGTCTGCGTGGTTTCGGTCGAGAAGGCCGTGAAGCGCGACGAGAAGGCCTTCTGCTGCGACGAATGTGCCGACGGCCATCCGGATCATTCCGGCTGCGACCACGCCGGCTGTGCCTGCCACGGCTGACCCGGCACGCTCGGAGCCATGAAAGGCGCGTCCCCGCGGGCGCGCCTTTTTCGTTTCAGAACCGTGCCGTCAGGGTGAGCCGGACGTTCCGGCCCGGCAACAGGATCTCGTCCTTCTTGAAGGAGGCCGAGTTGCGGATGTCGTCGTTGAGCAGGTTGCGTCCCTGCAGGCCGAGCGTGACCTCGCTGACGCCGTAGATCCCCGGATCGAGGGGCTTGGTGTAGCTCACCTCGGCGCGCAGATCGTTCCAGCCCGGCGTCGTCGTCTCGAACGGCGCGATCTCGGTGTGATCGAAGGCGTGGAGGATGTTCACCCGCGCGAACCAGCCGTCCGCCCGCACGAACACGCCGCCGCCGACGCGGTGCGGCGGGATGCGCGGCACGTTGCTGCCGTCGTCAAACTGCGCTCGCACGAAGTCGTACTGCGCCTCGATCCCGGCCCAGCCGTTGCCCACCGGGATCGCGTCGAGCTGCGCCCCGATCTCGGCCCCGTAGAAGGTGGCGTTCTGCTGCGAGTAGACGATCTGGCGCAACTCGTCGTCGCTGCCGCAGGAGCCGAAATCGTCCCCGCAGCGGATGCCGGTGTCGCGCTTGAAGATGAAGCCGGTGTAGCGCGTGTAATAGCCGGTCGCGTCCAGCCGCAGCGGTCCTTCGGCCCGGCGGATGCCGACCTCTACGGTCCGAGCGCGCTCGAGCCGCAGGGTCGGGTCGCCGATTTCGAAGGTCGCGGTCGCGTCGTGCGGTCCCTGAGAGAACAGCTCGTAGCCGGTAGGTGCCCGCTCGACGTACGAGCCGTTCAGGCTGGCGACGAAGCCGTAGGGCAGGTCCTGCAGGGCGCCGAGGCTGAGACTTTTCGGGGCGAAACGGCGCGTCAATGCATAGGCGGCCGGGTCCTCGCCGGCGACCGGCAGGTAGTCGCTCGGGAATTGCCGGGCGGTGCTGTTCAGGCGGTCGCCTTCGATCCGGCCTGCCGCCTGGAAGCGCAGGCCTTGGACAGGCGTGAGCTCCTCGAACAGGTAGACCGCGTTCGCGCGTGATTCCGTCGGTGGCAGGAAGCTCTCGCCCTGCGTGTTCAGCACGCGCCGGCCGCTCTGCAGGCCGAGCGCGCCGGTGAGCGTTCCGAGCGCGGTCGTCACGGGCACGTGCTGCAGCTCGACCCGGCCTTCCGCCTCGCGGTTCTTGAAGGTCGCCTGGATGCCGTCGATTCCGTCGCCGCCGATGCCGATCTCGTCGTGGCGGTAGACTGAGGCGCCGGCCCAGTAGCGGATCACCTCGAACGGGCCGTCCAGCGGCCGGTACTCGCCGCGGGAGAGCACGCGGTCCTGGCGCGGATTGAGCCGGGTCCGGCTCTCGGCGGCCTCGCCGCCGGGGATCTGGTAGAGCGCGTCGTAGTGGCTGAAGGAGATGCCGACGAAGCCGCGGTCGCCGATGGCCGAGATGCCGACGGAGCCGCCCTGCGATTCGTTCGCGGAATTCCGCTGGATGCCGGCCGGGGTGTCGTAGCTGTCGGCCGCCGACCGGAAGCCGTCGGCATGGACGGCGAAACCGTCACCGCCGGCATCCACCGTGGCGGCCCCGAGCCGTCCGTTATCAACGCTGGAAAAACCGCTGGTGACCTGTCCTTGTACACCGTTGGCCGGGATGAAGGTCGGGACACGGTTGTTTTCCGCCGAAACCACGCCGCCGATCGCTCCGGAGCCGTAGCGCAGGGTCGCGGGCCCCCGGATCACCTCGATCCGCTCCGAGACCAGCGGGTTGATCGGGACCGCATGATCCTCGCCGAGCTCCGACACGTCGCCGCTGACGACGCCGTTCTCCTGGATACGCACACGGGCATTGTCGAGACCGCGGATGATCGGCCGCGAGGCCGCACCGGGTGCGTAGCTCGACGACGACAGGCCCGGGCGATCGAACAGGGCGTCGCCGAGGCTAGTGGGCTGGTTGCGCGAGATCTGGTCCTGCGTGACCACCGTCACCGGGGAGAAGGTATCCGTCACCACCGGCAGCACGCCGGTCGGAACGCGCGAGCCGGACGCGCCTTTGGTCTGGACCGGACTGACCGAGGTCACGCTGAGCTCTTCCAGCGTCGCTTCCGCCTGCGGTGCGGCGATGGCACCGAACGGAAACAGGCCGAGCGAGAGCACTGTCCCGGTCAACAGGGCACTTCGCCCAGACCTGCTCCGTCGTCCGGCCCACGTCACGCCACACATCATGCCTCACAGATAAACGTTACAACGTTTCATCGCGTGACTGTGATAATGTTACAAGCGATGAATCGAGAACGCCGTTCGTGGCCTTGCAGGTGTGGCCGAAGCGCATCGTTTCGAGCGCCGGCACCGTGCCGAAATCAAGACGACCTTGCGGTTGGCGACGCGACGTCTGCCGAGATCAGACCGGCCCGGTCGCCACGGGGCGAGACTCGTCGGAGCCCCAATCCGCCCAGGATCCGTCGTAGAGCGCGCGGGGCGGGCGGCCCAGGGTCTCGAGGGCAAGCGAGACGATCGCGGCCGTCACGCCCGAGCCGCAGGTCGTGATGACCGGACGGTCGAGATCCACGCCGGCCTCGGCGAAAGCGGCCCTCAGCGACGCCTCGTCCTTGAGCCGGCCGTTGGCCTGCAGTGCCGCGTAATGGACGTTGCGCGCGCCCGGCATATGCCCCGGTCGGACGCCGGGGCGCGGTTCGGCCTCCTCGCCGCGAAAACGCGGGCCGGAGCGGGCATCGACCACCTGGGCCGCGTTTCGATCGAGGGCGCGCGCCACATCGCCCGTATCGGCGACGGAGCCGTGGTCGAAACGGGCGGTGAAGTGGCGGCGCTCCCGAGGGCGAGCCTCGCCATCCTCTGTCGGGTAGCCAGCCGCGATCCAGGCCGGCAAGCCGCCTTCGAGGATCGCAACGTCGCGCACCCCGAAGGTTCGTAGCATCCACCAGACGCGGGGGGCCGAAAACAGGCCGAGCCCGTCATAGACGATGATCTGTGCACCGTCGCCGATTCCGAGGGCTCGCATGCGCGATGAAAACACCTCGGGACGTGGCAGCATGTGGGGTAATGGCGAGGTCTCGTCGCTGACGGCGTCGATGTCGAAGCGGATCGCGCCGGGAACATGCGCTGCGCGAAACTCGGCCTCTGCGTCGCGTCCCTGTGCGGGCAGATACCAGGAGGCGTCGAGCACGACGATGTCGGGCGCGCTGAGGCGCTGATGAAGCCAGTCCGGTGTGACGAAGGGCTTTGTCGCCATGATTGCTCTCGTTCGTCGCCTTCGGCCTGGGAGTGAAACACATCCAACGCGAGCATGCACCCCGCGTGAGGACGCAAATGCTCCACGCGGCGGCGTGGACGTCACGGGGGTGTACGCCGCTATCGGCTTGATGCCAAAGCCCTCGCATCCGGCAAGAAAGACCCCGATGGCTTAGTTGCCGAACGTCCTATCTCAGCCACCGACACGCCCATGGGAGCCGCCCGGCCTTTGACCGTTCGCGAGACCTTTCACATCGAACTCCTCGGACCCGACGACGGCACACACGCAGCGCCCGTACAGCAGCGCGTTTCCGTGCGGGTGAGCGACCTGGAAGTTGCCACCGAGCGGGCGCTGCGCCTGTTCGCGCGGGCTCGCGCGCCGCAGCGCTCGCAGGCCCGCGCCGAAGCCGTTCGCGTGATCGACGGTGCCGGACGGGAGGTGTTCCGCTGGAGCCGGTTCGATGAGCCGGGCGGTTGAACTCCGGACCCGCCTATGCGGGCCCGCCCGTGCGCAGGCGGCTCGCCTGCGCACGCAGACCTTCCAGTGAGGCGGCGAGCCGAAACAGCCGGTCGCCGCCTCCGGCCTCGATCAGTCCGTGCGCAAGCCGGCGCCGCTCGCCCCAGAAGGTCTCGATCAGCGGAAAATTC
Organism: Methylobacterium sp. WL9; assembly: GCF_008040035.1. NCBI lineage: Bacteria > Pseudomonadati > Pseudomonadota > Alphaproteobacteria > Hyphomicrobiales > Methylobacteriaceae > Methylobacterium > Methylobacterium sp. WL9. The sequence goes on along the minus strand of NZ_VRVE01000066.1, from coordinate 13,623 downwards.
GGAGGCGCACACGAATCGGCCGTCTCGATCCGGTTGTCGGCGAGCAGCGACCGGGTGACCCGCTCGACGAGTTGCGCGCCGGGGGAGTTCTTGGCCTCGGCCTCATCGTAGGAAATCTTGAGGAACCACAAGGTCGATGCAGTCTCCAGCGCCAGGGACGACGCGAGGCTGCGGCCGTCCCGGCGCAGGCGATCGATGCGCACGCATCCCCGCTCGCCGTACGACGCGATCAATCCGTTCAGGAAGCCGACTTCCGCCGGCCGCCGTCCGACCGCCGTGCCGGCCCGCCCTTTCCAGCCCGCCGTTTCGAGCGTGACGTAGTCGGCGAGCGCCTCCGTAAGCGCCCGTGGATCACGGACGATCTCGTGTTCGACCTCGCCGCCTGCCGACATCCGCCGGAAGAACCGGGCAAGTTGGGCCGCCTTGCGGGGGGAGACATTCACATCGAGATAATTCTTACGCGCTGATGCCTCGTTGCCCGAGACGTCGAGGAAGCCCCGCTCGTGGCTCCAGAAATCGGTCCGACGCTGCCTGGTCTCGCTTAGCGTCCGATCGAGCAGAGCGGCGAACGGACCGTCGAGCGGCAGGTAGGGCATCATGAGACGGCGCGGCAAGCCGAGCGTCCTCGGCGCATCGAGCAGTCCTTTCAGGCCACGTTCGGCCTCGTCGCGGGCGAGGAGGGGAGCCCCGAAGATCGAGAACCCGTGCGTCCAGCCCATCAGAGCCGGCAACGGAACGCCCCAGCGGTGGACGATGCGACAGGGCCAGAGCGCGAGGAGGCGTGCTCCGGGCTCGTCCGGCGGCCGGTCGCTGACGGTCACGATGCGGATACCTACCCCGAAGGCGCGGGCTGCCGACATGGCGAAGTCCGCCTCGAAGAACAGGTTCTCGACGAGGGCAGCATGGCCGAGATCTCGCCAGGCTCCGAGCATGGGCACGGCTTGGTCGAGCGGACGGATCGAGACGATGACGCCGTCGGGCGTTCTGCCCGTGCGGGATTGGCCTGACGCGGTCCGCATCAGGGCGCACGCCGTACCCGGCGCGTGATGCCTTCGGCGAGGCCGATGATGTTGAAGTGCCAGACCGCTCCGACTGCGAAGAGGGCGATCACCATGACCTTAAGCGCGAGCAGGGCCGGGCCCTTGGTACCGAACATCAGATCGATGCCCGAATTCGCAACAGAGGCCGCGAGGGCGCAGGTCGTGATCAGCAGAATGTCGAGGATGGGCACCGGCATTCGGATCCGGCCGTTGGCTCCGAAGATGTAGACGAGGCAGGCCAGCGCCTGACCGGTTGCGAGTGCGATCGCCGCACCCCTGACCCCGTGAAGCGGGATCAGCGCCAGCGACAAGCCGCCCGTGGCGACGAGGAGGATCGTCGAGGCGATGGCGTCGAGCGTGCTCGATCCCGTGAAGTAGATCACCTGCCCGAAGTAGTAGGCCCTGAACATCATGCAGACGCTCGCCGCGATCAGGAACGGGGCCACGGTCATCGCGGAATCGCGGTAGGCCGGCCCGAGCAGGATCGAGACGATCGTCTCGTCGAAGGTCAGGAAGAACACGGCGCCGAAGGCTCCGATCAGCGTCAGGGCTCGGGCGGCATCGCGCAGCACTGGAGCTGCCGACTCCATGCCGCCGTCGCGTGCATCGCGCTTGGCGATCGAGATCATGGACAGTGCGATGCTCTCGCCGAACACGACGAAGCTCTGGCGGAGAAAGTCGCCGATCGCCCCGTAGGCCCCAAGATCCTCCGTGCCGACCGTTTTGCCGATGATCAGCCGGTCGATGGTCTGGGCCAGGGCAGCGATGCCGAATGAGAGCACCAGCGGCCAGCCATAGGCCAGGAGCCGTCGCGCTTCCGTGACGCTGCCCTTGCCGTGCCGGACCAGCGGCCAGACCGATAGCCCGGCCGGGATCGCGGCCAATGCGTTGGCGAGCCCGACTGCGAGAACCAAGTCGCGGGCATCGCCCTCGTAGGAAAGAGCCATGCTGCCGAGCCCGAGCACCAGTGCGCCCCGCGAGACGACGGAGACTGCGACCGTCTCGGCGGCGAGCCGGGTCCGCGCGATCTCGAGAGTGCCCTCGAAGATGGTGGTTCCGGCCGTCGCAGCGATCACCGCTGCCGCGAAGCGGGCCTCCACGAAGCCGAGGCCGGCGGCTGCTGCCGTGGCGAGCGTGGTCAGCGCGAGCAGGCCCACGAGAATCCGCACCAGGGTGCCGATCTGTTCCGGCGCACGCGCATCGTCGTAGAGCGCGAAGAACGCGAATTTCGGCCATTGGCAGGTCGCGCCGTAGAGCACGATCGCCCAGGATAGGATGAACAGGTAGGTGCCGAAGGTGTCGACGGGTGCAAGCCGCGTGAAGACGGCGAGCGAGGCCATGTTGAGGGCCGCGGCCACGGCGCGGGACCCGACATAGGTGAGGGTATGGCGCGCGATCATCCCGGTCCCCGGCGCTTGCCTGACCGACCCGGGACTGACCCCGTGCGTCGAAGCGCCTTCGGCTTAGGTAGCATAAGATATGTTACGGTCCCGCTTCCGCACGGCCGCCCGCGATCGCGACGTGGATCGCGTTGCGATCGTGTCATGTCGAAACATCCGCTGCCGCTTCGTGTCATCCCGGCATGTGCAGTGCACTCGTCATGCCGCAAGGCCACGCTTCGCCATCCTGTGGCGCGCTACTCGCGAGTTCGATGCATGACGAGCGTTGACTTTGCGCTGCGGTATGCGCATATCGCAGTTGCAGCGTCAGCGACCGAAACAGGGTTCGCTTGAGAGGGCTGCGTGACGGTCCATGTCCGCGCATCGCGTCGGACGCGTTCCGGCCCCTCTCTTCATAACGTGCATGCACCCTGACTGCCCCATCACGCGGGCTGTCCCCGAGACACCGGACCCACACAGATCTCGCGCCCGAGAACGGCTGTCGAGAAGCGGTCCCGCTGCCCGAAAGACACCACTTGACCCAGTTTACCGATTTCGGCCTCGCCCAGCCCGTGCTGAAGGCGCTGGAGGAGGCCGGCTACACCACGCCGACCCCGATCCAGGCCCAGGCGATCGCCCCCGCCATGGAAGGCCGCGACATCTGCGGCATCGCCCAGACCGGCACCGGCAAGACCGCGGCCTTCGCGCTGCCGATCCTGCACCGTCTCTCCCTGAAGCGCACCCGCGCCCCGCGCCGCGGCTGCCGCGTGCTGGTGCTGTCGCCGACGCGTGAGCTCGCCAGCCAGATCGCCGAGAGCTTTGCGGATTACGGCAGGCATCTTCCGCTGACGAGCACCGTAGTGTTCGGCGGCGTGACCATCAGCCGGCAGGAGCGGGCGCTCGCCAACGGCGTCGACATCCTCGTCGCCACGCCGGGCCGCCTGATCGATCTGATCGAGCGCCGCTCGCTGACCCTCGAAGGCGTCGAGATTCTCGTCCTCGACGAGGCCGACCAGATGCTCGACCTCGGCTTCATCCACGCCCTCAAGCGCATCGTGAAGATGCTGCCGAAGGAGCGGCAGAGCCTGTTCTTCTCGGCCACCATGCCGAAGAACATCGCCGGCTTGGCCGACCAGTACCTGCGCGATCCGATCCAGGTCGCCGTGACCCCGGTGGCCACCACCGCCGAGCGCGTCGACCAGCAGGTGATCTTCGTCCATACCGGCGCGAAGCAGGCGCTGCTGAACCACATCCTGCGCGATCCCGACTATGAGCGCGTGCTCGTCTTCACCCGTACCAAGCACGGCGCCGACCGCGTCGTGAAGGGGCTCGAGAAGGCCGGCGTCAACGCCTCCGCGATCCACGGCAACAAGTCGCAGCCGCAGCGTGAGCGGGCGCTCGCCGCCTTCAAGGATGGCTCCTGCCGGGTGCTCGTGGCCACCGACATCGCTGCCCGCGGCATCGACGTCGAGTCCGTAAGTCACGTCGTGAATTACGATCTGCCGAACGTACCGGAGAGCTACGTCCACCGCATCGGCCGCACGGCGCGCGCCGGCAAGACCGGTCTCGCCGTCTCGTTCTGCAATGACGAGGAGAGGGCTTACCTGCGCGACATCGAGCGGATCACCCGCCAGAAGGTGCCGGTCGGCGCCTTCCCCGAGGGCTTCTCCGCGCCATCGCGCCAGGAAGCGGCCGAGACCGCCGCCGACGAGGCACGCCGTCCGCCGCGCCAGCCGCAGGGCCGTCCCGGCCAGCGCCAGGGCCGTCCCGGCGGCGGTGCTCCGGGAGCGGGCCGCAACAACGGCCGTCCGGCCCGTCGCGACGGTGCTGCCGTCGTCAATCGTGCCACGACCCAGGATGGCCGCCCGGGCGACCGCCAGGACCAGCGTCCCGCACGCCCTGCCGTTCGCCAGGGTCAGCGCACGGACACCCGCAACGACGCCCGTCCGCAGCAGGGCCGCAATCCCCGCCCGGCGGGCGGTGGCGGTGGCGAAGGCCGCAACATCGGCTGGCTGGACCGCGCTCCGCGCTCCTGATCCGACCGACACGATTTGATAGGGGCCGTCGGCTCCGGGCGTTGTCGCCCGGAGCTGGCGGCTCCATCTTTTTGGCCAAGGCCATGGCGGCTTGGAGTGTCAGCGCATGCGGTTCGAATTGTATCGGGATGCTGGCGGCGAATGGCGTTGGCGGCTGCGTGTCCAGAACGGTAACGTCGTCGCGGATTCGGGCGAGGGCTATGTCCGCCGGGAGGATTGCGAGCACGCCATCGGCCTGGTGAAGGCGAGTGCCGAGGCCCCGATCGTCGACATGACGGCACAGATCGCCTGAACCGATTCGGAAGGCGTCAGGATGCGGCGCTTCCCGAACCGCCTCATCCTGCACTATACTGCGTCTTCGGCCGTCCCGCGTCAGATGGGATGCCCAGGAGAACGCCCATGGATGAGACCTTCGTGCGCGCCGCGCGCGCGGCGGAACCGTCGCCCGCGCTTTGGACGTCGCTCCCGCTCGAATTCATCCTGTCCGCCGTCGCGATCCTTCTGGCCGCGGGATTGAAGCTCGCGGGCGTGATGCCGTGATCCGCGGCGAGATCGCCTGACGGCGCCGGCGAAGCGCCGCTTCGATCTCTCCGGCGGCAGCTTGTGAGAGTCGAATCGCGATTCATGCACGTCTTCCGCGAGACGGGACTAAATCGCGACCGGTCCCGCTCGTCCTATGGACATGGACCTGAGCGAGAAACAGCGGTTTTTGTTGCTGGCATTGCGCCGCAACCCCATGACCTTCACGGGGCAGGAGCCGCAGGACGAACACCTGGCGATGCTCCAGCTCTGGATGCAGGGCCTCGTCGACCGGGAGGACGAGGAGCAGACCGGCCCGATCAAGTGGCGCATCACCAAGCGCGGTTCGGCGGAGGCGTCGCAGCTTTTACGCTGAGACGCGTTTCGACGGTTCGAGCCCGGTTTGGACTCGATTCGACCCGATGGCATCGGACCGGACTCTCCATGCCTCTGACGCGAATAGCTTTCCTTCGGCTGGCGTCCACTCGGCCGGACAGCGCCCTAGGACAGGGAAATCAGGACGACCCCCCCGATCATCAGGGCGGCTCCGCCCAGACGCGAGGCTCCGGCCTTCATCTGCTTCATGCCGAGCCAACCGAAATGGTCGAGCGCGATCGAGGTGAGCAGGTTGGCCGTGATCAGCAGACCGTTGAAGGCGCCCGCGCCGACCTTGTCGACGAAGAGCAGGCCGCCGAACACGGCCACGGCGCCGGTGATGCCGGCCAGCGGCATCCACCAGCGGATGCCGGCGATGTCCTGCTTAGTCGGCAGGGGCGTCGGCCGGATCAGGAAGACGAAGACGAACACGAAGACGACCGGCAGGAACGACACCGTCGCCGCCAGCCAAGGGTTCACCAGGGCGCCGCGCAGCTGGGCGTTCCAGACGACGCCGATGGCCTGCAACGCGCCCGCGACGACGATGAAGGGATAGAGCAGCCGTGGGTTGAGGCCATGCCCCTCATCCTTCTCCGCGCCCTTGTCCGGGGTGACGCGCGCGATGAAGGCCACGCCGACGGCCATGAGCAGGCCGCCGATCCAGGGCATCGGCTTGAAGCCCCCACCCTGCAGCCCGAACAGGCCGAAACTGTCCATCGCCACCGAGGTCAGAATGTTGGCGGTCAGCGTCAGGCCGTTGAACGGCCCGGCCCCGACCTTGTCGATGAAGGCGAGCCCTCCGAACACCGCCACCGCGCCGGCCACGCCGCCGAAGGGCGCGTACCACGGCATCGCTGCGAGGGTGTCGAGGGTCGGCAGCGGCGTCGGCAGCGCGAGAAAGATCATCATGAAGACGAACACGATCGGCAGGAACGAGACCGAGGCGGCGAGCCACGGATTGATCAGCCGCCCGCGCAGCTGCGCGTTCATGGAGTTGCCGAGCGCCTGGAGGCAGCCGGCGATGACGATGAAGGGATAGAGCAGCGAGGCGTTCACGGAGGTCTCTTGCGAAAGAAGGGCGCGGATCAGACGAGCAGGAGGCCTGCGAGCGCCAGCAGCAGGGCCGGCGGCATCACCAGGAGGCCGAGCTTGAGGAAGCGGAAGGCGCCGACATCCTCGCCCTCGCGCCGGATCGCCACGATCCAGAGTATGGTGGCGAGCGAGCCGGTGACCGAGAGGTTGGGGCCGAGGTCGACGCCGATCAGGATCGCGCCCGCGATCTTCTCGCTGACGTCGGCCGTCTGGACGGCGGCGCCCGCGAGCAGCCCGGCCGGCAGGTTGTTGACGAGGTTGCACAACACGGCGACCAGCACGCCGCCGCCCCAGGCCGTCGCCTCCGGCGCGCTCTGCGCATAGGCCTTGAGGGTGTCGGCGATCGTCTTGAGCACGCCGGTGGTCTCCAGCGCCTCGACGAGTACGAACAGCCCGGCCACCAGCGGCAGCACGCTCCACGACACGTCCTTCATCACGTCGACGAGGCCGCCGCGCTTGATCGCGAGCACCAGCAGCGTCGCCGCGACACCGGAGATGAAGGTCGGCAGGCCGAGGTCGAGGCCGTAGGCCGAGGCGCCGAGCAGCACGAAGGCGGTGGCGACGATGCCGAAGCCCGCGACCTTTCCGGTCGCCGAGAGCGTGACCTTCTCGATGTCCGTGGCGACCTGCGTCTGCTTCAGCGCGGAATTCTGCGTCATGCGCAGCACCGCGTAGGTGGCGACGATGGCGAGCAGCGACGGCAGCGCGAAGCGGGCGAGCCATTGCAGCAGCGGCGGCATGTGCGTGGCGTAGACGACGAGGTTCGCCGGGTTCGAGATCGGCAGCACGAAGCTCGCCGCGTTGGCGATGAAGGCGCAGATGAACAGGTAGGGCAGTGGGTTCTCGACCTTCGCGGCCTTGGTCGCGGCGTAGACCGCCGGGGTCAGCACCACCGCGCAGGCGTCGTTCGACAGGAACACCGTCACCAGCGTCCCGACGCCGTAGACCAGCAGGAACAGGCGGGTCGCCGAGCCCTTGGCGTGGCGCACGGCGATGCTCGCGAGCCAGTCGAACAGGCCCTCCTTCCGCGCGATCTCGGAGAGCAGCATCATGCCGATCAGGAAGAGGTAGACATCCGCGCCCTTGAGGACGCCGTCGAGGGCGGAGTGCCAGGACAGCAGCCCGAGCACGACGAGCAGCGCGGCTCCCGCCACCGCCCAGATCGCCTCGGGCCATCCCATCGGCCGGAGGATCACGCCGAGCGTCGCGAGCCCCGCGATCCCCCAGGTCGCGAGATGAGGTGTCAGCGTCAGCGCGCCCATTATTGCTGGTCTTTCGCGAGGATTCGGGTTCGGTCGGCGAAGGCGCGCGGCCTCACCACTTGCGGCCGTTCTTGTTCGGCCCGAGCTGGTCACCGCGTACGCCCTTCTGCAGCCAGGGCCCGAGCGCGAAGGCGTCGCTGCCGGGTTTGCTCGGCATCGGGCAGGAGGGCAGCGGTGGATCGGGGAAGCCGATCACCGGCTCGATCACGTCGGTGTCGACGTAGTCGGGGCCGTGGCCCGGCCAGCGCCGGTCCACCGCCTCGACCTGGATGCTGCGCCCGTCCTCCGGCCAGGGCAGCCGGGCCTCGTAGCAGCGCGACTCCGTCGGCTCCATCAGGACCCAGGGGCCGGTATCGACCCGGCAACGGCAGTAGTCCGGGGGCTGATCGGACAGCACCAGGGCGCGAACCGTCACGCGGCCCTTGCCGTCGAGTTCCATGCCTGCAGAGACGCGGCCGAGGGGTTGCGTGGCGACGCGCCTGTCGGCCGGGCTCGTGATCATGACGAAGGGCCAGGTCCGGTCGAGCGCCCGGAAGCGCCAACTCGTCACCGGGCCGTCGATGGCGGCGACGGCGTAACCGGCCGACCCGTCCTCGTTCTGCCCGACCGAGCGCGCGGTCGCGTAGAGGGTGCGGCCGTCATGGGCGAGTTCGTTGTAATGGGTGTGCCCCATCTCGACGAGGCGGACGCGGGTGCTCCAGAACAGCCCCGCGATGTCCAGGCGGTCGTAGGGCTCGCGCAGGTCGTCGGGATAGCCGTGCATGAACACGGCGCAGGGCGTCTTCGACTCTGCGGCGGCCGCGAGTTCCGAGCTCAGCCATTGCGTCTGACCGGCGCCCAGACGGAAATCGAGCCCGATGCCCTTGCGGCCGAACCCGGCGCTGATCACGTCGAGGAACAGGCATTTCACGCCCGCATGCATCTCGCCGTAATAGTATTGGTGGACCGGCCGCTTGTCTTCGGGCTGCGGCAGCCGGTTTTCGATCGGCGCGTGGCCGCCGCCGCGTTTGCTTCCTGCAATCTCGATGAAGACCCTCTCGAAGTCTTCGATATCGCCGTGCTGCTTGTCGTGGTCGCCTGGGATCAAACGAATCGGCATCGAGGGATGCGCGCGGAGTGCATCTCTCAGAATGTCGTACTGCGCGGTGGTGCCGTCCTCGGCGAGGTCCCCCGGCAGGTAGACGAAGTCGTAGACATGCCGGGGCAGCTGCCCGATCTGGTCGAGTATCGCGCGCAGGTCGCGGGCACTCGGCGCGTCGGCGCCGGTCAGATGCAGGTCGCCGACATGCAGGAGCACGAGCGGACCCTGCCCGCCGTCATTGCGGCGTGCGTGTTTCCTGGCCATGGCGACCGTCTCCGCTCGCTCAGGCGCCGACGGGAACTGCGACGGCCGAGGCCGGCGGCGTCTGCACACCCGGCGGCTCGTAGCCGCGCGTCTCCGGCATCAGCGTGAGATAGACCACGAAGCCCGCCGCCGAGATCGCCGCCAGCACGAGGAAGGCCGTCGAGAAGCCGGCCCCGACGATGATCACCCCGGCGAGCGTCGCGCTGAACGACGCACCGACGCCCTGCGCCGTCGCCACCGCGCCCTGCGCCACGTTGAAGCGGCCGGTGCCGCGGGTCAGGTCGGCCACGACCAGGGGAAACAGCGCGCCGTAAATGCCGGCGCCGATGCCGTCGAGGCATTGCACCGCCACCAGCCAGAACGGATCGTCGGAGAAGGTGTAGAGCACGCCGCGGATCGCCAGGAAGCCGAAGGCGGTGAGGAAGATCGGCTTGCGGCCGATGATGTCGGCCTTGGCGCCGACGAAGACCGCGACCGGTACCATCACGAGCTGGGCGGCCACGATGCAGAGCGCAATCAGCGAGGTCGCGTGATCCTTCCCCGAGATCTTTGTCAGCAACTGTCCAACGGACGGGAGCATCGCCGCGTTGGCGAGGTGGAAGGCCGCGCACAGACCCGCAAACAGCATTAGGTGCTTGTTCTGCAATAAGGCGCCGATGCCGGATGGCTGGTCCGCGCCTTCGGCCACGGTCTTGGTGTGATCCATGCCGCGGGCGAGGTCGTCGTCGATCGCGTCGCCCGGGATCATCAGCGTCGCGGCGATCGAGACGAAGGCGAGGATCGCCATCAGCCAGAACACCACGATCGGCCCGAAGAAATAGGCGCTGCCGCCCGCGATCATCGCGCAGGCCGCGTTGCCGGCATGGTTGAAGCCCTCGTTGCGGCCGACCTGCCGGGCGAACATCTTCGGGCCGACCACACCGAGGGTGATCGCCGCGATCGCCGGCGGAAAAATCGCCCCGGCGATGCCGGCGACCGATTGTGTCGCCGCCACGACGTAGAAGTTCGAGACGAAGGGCAGGGCGAGGCAACTCAGCGTCACCGCCACCGCCGCCGCGATGACGACGCCGCGCTTGTTGTTGGTCCTGTCGATCAGCGCCCCGGCCGGCGTCTGCGCGATCAGCCCGGCGATGCCGGCGATGGTCATGACGAGGCCGATGGTCGCCTCGTTCCAGCCCTGCTCGGGGCCGCGCACGGCGAGCAGGTAGATCGCGAGATACGGTCCGAGTCCGTCACGGACATCCGCGAGAAAGAAGTTCATGGCGTCGAGGCCGCGCAGCGAGCGTGCCGATGGCAGACGCGTCGGGGCGGCCGGCACATCGGTCTGCTGCGTCATCGTCGGTCTCCAGAGCGGGAAGCTGCCGTCACGCCCGCAAAGGGCCCCGTCCGGCAAGGCCAAGAATGCACCCGGGGCCGATCGGTTCCGGGTCGAGGATTATACTTGGCTCGATTTCGTGGCTCTGTTGCACAACGGCTTCAAGTCACGGGAATGAATACAGAATCGCGCTCCTTTGGCATCGGCGCGCGGGAAAGGCCGTCGGCCACGTCCGAGCCGGGCTACGGAGCCGAGGTCCGCTGCGCGGAAAAGCGTGGCTTGACGGGAGTGCGGGCGGCTGTGAACGATCACAGGACGGCTTCGGCCGGGATGTCGAACGGACGGGGCAGCCGTCGCGAGGAGAACGAGATGGGGTTCTTTCAGGACGCGCTGGTCCGCATCAACCGGGCCGTCATGTCCTATGCGGGCGATGCCGTGTTCATGCAGGCGGCGGTGGCGGCAGCGGCCAACGTCATCGTCGCGGACGGCGACACCGACGAGGAGGAGATCGAATCCGCTCTCGTCAGCATGCGCGCCAACCCGATCCTCGAGAAATCCTACGACACGCTGACCCTCGAAAAGGAGCTGTTCGAGGCTCTGGCGCGGGCCGAGCTGCGGGCGGGGCGGCTCGAGAACATGACGCTCGTCGCCGCCATCGCCGACCGGCCGCTGGAACACCGCCAGCACGTCTTTCTCATCGCCGCCGACGTTGCGGACAAAGGCGGCGTGACCGAGACCGAACACAAGGTGCTCGAGGCGCTGGCCGAAGCCCTCGCCGTCGACAAGGCGGCGCTGCTCGGCTGACCGAGCGTGGCGTTTCCGAAGGGGATCGCTCCGTTCCGAACGACCCTTCGGCTCAAACCGCCCGCTTCTGGTAGTCCTTTACGTCGGTGAACCGCACCTTCTCCCAGCGCTCCTCCTCGTAGCGCAGGGAGAAGGCGGTGGTCGCCATGAAGACCGGGGCGCCGTCGAGGTCCTTGGCCATGGCCGAGCCGTGCGACTCGACGAACCTGTCGATCTCGATCTCCGACTCCGATTCGATCCACCGGCAGACCGAGAACCGGGTCTGGTCGTAGTCGATCGGCAGGCCGTACTCGGCCTGGAGTCGCTCCTTCAGCACGTCGAGCTGCAGCGCGCCGACGACACCGACGATGGCCTGGGAGCCGTCCTGCGGCACGAAGACCTGGACCACGCCCTCCTCGCCCATCTGCTGCAGGGCTTCCTTGAGCTTCTTGGCCTTCATGGCATCGCCGAGCTTGATCCGGCGCATGATCTCGGGCGCGAAGCTCGGCACGCCGCGAAACACGATCTCCTCGCCCTCGGTGAGGGTGTCGCCGATGCGCAGGGTCCCGTGATTCGGGATGCCGACGACGTCGCCGGCAAAGGCCTCGTCGGCGATGGCACGGTCCTGCGCGAAGAAGAATTGCGGCGCCGTCAGCGGGATCGGCTTGCCGGTGCGCACCAGCTTGGCCTTCATCCCGCGCCGGAGCTGGCCCGAGCAGACCCGCATGAAGGCGATGCGGTCGCGATGGTTCGGATCCATGTTCGCCTGGATCTTGAACACGAAGCCCGTCATCTTCGCTTCGGTCGGCTCGACGCGGCGCTTGTCCGCATCTTGGCCGCGCGGCGGCGGCGCGACGCGGGCCAGCCCGTCGATCAGGTCGCGCACGCCGAAATTGCGCAGCGCGCTTCCGAAGAACACCGGCGTGAGATGCCCCTCGCGAAACGCCGCGAGGTCGAACCGCTTGAGGCCGCCCTCGGCGAGCTCCGCCTCCTCGCGCCAGGTCGCGGCCTCGCCTTGCTCGGTGAGCAATTGGTCGAAGAGCGGATCGTCGATGCCGGTGACCGGCACGGTGCCGGCATCGTCCGCCGCATCGAGCCGGCGCACGCGGTTGTTGCCGAGATCGTAGGTGCCCGCGAAGGAGCGCCCGCGCCCGATCGGCCAGGTGACGGGCGCCACGTCGAGCGCCAGGGTCTTCTCGATCTCGTCGAGCAGTTCGAACGGGTCGCGCGACTCGCGGTCGAGCTTGTTCACGAAGGTGACGATCGGGATGTCGCGCAGCCGGCAGACCTCGAACAGCTTTCGCGTTCTGGCCTCGATGCCCTTGGCCGCGTCGATCACCATCACCGCCGAGTCGACGGCGGTCAGGGTCCGGTAGGTATCCTCCGAGAAGTCCTCGTGGCCCGGCGTGTCGAGCAGGTTGAAGACGCAGTCGCCGTACTCGAAAGTCATCACCGAGGTGACGACCGAGATGCCGCGCTCCTTCTCGATGCCCATCCAGTCCGAGCGGGTCGAGACCCGGTTGCGCTTGGCCTTGACCTCGCCGGCGAGCTGGATCGCGCCGCCGAACAGCAGCAGCTTCTCGGTGAGCGTGGTCTTGCCCGCATCCGGGTGCGAAATGATTGCGAAGGTCCGCCGCCGCGCGACCGGGTCGGCCGTCTTGGCCGCCGCCTCGGCGCTCGCGGGTTTCGGATCGGTCTGCATCAGCATGAATGGCACCGGCCGCCGGTGGGCGGCCGCTCTGAACGAGGTCTTACGGGTAGAGCCCGCTCTCTACGCGTTCCGTTTCGCGCACGCAAAGACCCGTTCGTTCAGCCCCGGCCGACGAACGGCATCGTCGTCGCCATCACGGTCATGAACAACACGTTGGCCGCGAGCGGCAGCCCGGCCATGTAGACCACGGCGTCCGCCGCGTGGCGGGCCTCCATCACCGCCTCCGGCTTCATGGAGCCGTCAGCCTGCCGCGCGCCGTGCTGGAAGCTTCGCGTCATCTCGGTTTCGGCATTGCCGATGTCGATCTGGCCGCAGGCGATGTCGAAGGGGCGGCCGTCGAGCGCCGTGGAGCGGGTCAGCCCGGTGATGGCGTGCTTCGTCGCCGTATAGGGCGCCGAGTTCGGCCGCGGCGCCGCGGCGGCGATCGAGCCGTTGTTGATGATACGCCCGCCCCGCGGCGACTGCGCCTTCATCCGCCGGAAGGCCGCGCGCGTGCACCAGAACGTGCCGGTGAGGTTGGTGGTGACGGAGGCGAGCCAGTCCGCGCCGGTGATCTCATCCACCGGCACCGCCGGCGTGAAAATGCCGGCATTGTTGAAGAGCAGGTCGACCCGGCCGAAGCGCTCCACCGCCTGCGCGAACAACCGGTCGACGCTACCCGCATCGCCGACATCCGCCGGCACGCAAGCCGCCGTGCCGCCAGCCGCGGCGATCTCCCGCGCCACCGCCGCCAGCGGCTCCGGCCGCCGCCCGGACAGCACGACCC
>NZ_VRVE01000065.1:0-24270 GCF_008040035.1 Methylobacterium sp. WL9 | reverse complement strand
TTCCGCGACCGGGCGGGCCGCCGCCATCGGCACGGGGGCGAGCAGGGCTTCCCGCTCCTCCAGCGTGACCTCGCTCGGCGGTGGCGTCAGCCGCGGCGCGCTGCCCAGCGCGCTGGCCGTGACGGAGGCGACCGTCACATGGGTCGGGCGCCGGTAGAGCGCCGGCCCGAGCGCCATGAAGTGCCCGCGGCCGAGATCGCGGAACATGTCGGTCGAGCGCCGGTCCATGCCCAGGAGATCGCCGGCCCGGGCCATGTCGATGTCGAGGAAGGTGCGCCCCATCAGGAAGTTGGAGGCTTCCGCCGCGACGTTCTTGGCGACCTTGGCGAGCCGCTGGGTCGCGATGATGCCGGCGAGCCCGCGCTTGCGGCCGCGGCACATCAGGTTCGTCATCGCTCCGAGCGAGATCCGGCGCGATTCCTCGGAGAATTCGCCCTTCTCGACGGGAGCGAAGAGCTGCGCCTCGTCGACCACGACGAGCGCCGGATGCCAGTGCTCCCGGTCGGCGTCGAACAGGGCGTTGAGGAAGATGCCGGTGGCCCGCATCTGGCCCTCGACCTCGAGATTCTGCAGGTCGAGCACGGCCGAGACGCGCGACTGGCGGATGCGCAGGCCGATCGTCTCCAGCTCGACGTCGCTGCGGCGCGCATCGATCACGACATGCCCGTAGCGCTGGCTCAGCGAGACGAAATCCCCTTCCGGGTCGACGACGATCTGCTGAACCGTGCCGGCGCTCTGCTCCAGGATGCGCATCAGCAAATGCGACTTGCCCGAGCCGGAATTGCCCTGGACCAGCAGCCGCGTCGCCAGCAATTCCTCGATGTCCATGACGGCCGGCTCGGCCTGGGCCCCCTTCGTCACGACGTCGCCGAGGACGATCTCGATCTTCATACGGTGTTCCGCTCGGGGCCCGCGCGGCCCCTTCGTTTGCTCGATCAAAGCCCGGTTTCGCGGGCGATGTCCACCGAGCCGGGGGCACACTCAGCGCAGGCCGCGCAGGGCCATCTCTTCCGGCGCCTGCCCGGCGGCGTCCTGGCGCGCGAGAACCTCCGCGAGGTCGAGGGGCCGATAATCGCAGGCGTCCGCGCCGACGTCGCAGGAGCGGCTGGTGTCGGGCAGGCAGGCATGGGTGTGCCCATAGAGGTGACGCGTCCCGCGCCAGAAACCGGCCCAGCTGCGATGCGGGTAGTGCGACAGGAACAGCCGCCAGGGCTGCCCGGCGGCGTCCGCGACCGTGATGCGGGCGCTCTCCACCGGAGGCGCGTGCCACGGCAGTTCGAGCACTCGGTTGGTGTCGTGGTTGCCGCGCACCAGCCGCTTGATGCCGTTGAGGCGGCCGAACACCGCCGCGCAATGCGCCCGGCTGGCATCGGCCGCGAAGTCGCCGAGGTGCCAGACCTCGTCGTCCTCCGCGACCACGGCGTTCCAGCGCGCGATCAGGGCTTCGTCGTGGCCCTCGACCGAGCCGAACCGGCCGCGGCGGCGCTGGACGAGGGCCGCGTCGCCGAAATGCGTGTCTGCCGTGAAGAAGGTCGCCATGGAGTCCGCGGAGGAAGGGCGCCTGCCGAGCCGGCGGCGCGAGCGTCGTCGACCCGCGAGGTGGCGCAGACGGGATGCGCCGCAAGCCGCTGCGGCGCGCGGTCGCCATGCGGCGTCATGAACCGGGTGGCACCGGATATCGCGGGCCGGCGCGGCGTTGCCGTCGTTCTTCAACCCAAGGATCTATCGATGACCCGGTTCACCCTCGCTCTTGCGGGCGCCATGGCGCTCGCCTCGCCCGCTTTGGCCCAGACCGCAGCAGCTCCCGCCGCCCCGACGGGCGCGCCGGCCACCACCGGTGCCGTCATCGGCGGACAGAACAACACCGGCGGCGGGACGGACGTCACGGTTCCGCGCGGCGCGACCGGGGCCGATACCTACCAGTCGAACTCGGCCGCAGCCGGCAATGCCAGCCAGCCCGAGCGCGCCGTACCGCAGGGCAGCGGCGGGGCCGGCGGCAGCGGCAACGCGAACTGAGAGCGTCGCGCCCGCACCGTTGCAAGAACCGCCCGGCGCAGGCCGGGCGGTCGCTGCCCTACTCCGCAGCGCCGATCTCGAATTCCATGCCGCGGCCCGGCCCCTGGTCGGCGTATCCGACGAGCGTGTAGCCGCGATCGGCAAGGGCCGCTTCGAGGTCGTCGCGGTGGCGACGGAACATCTGGCCGATGGCGAGCGGCGTCAGCCGTGGATTGCCCTGCCGGAGCGCGTCGACCCCGATGGCGAGCGGTGCGCCGTCCCGGTCGACGATGCGAACGATCGCCGCGGCCAGTTCGGCCGCCTTGCTCTCGGATGCCGATTTCGCCTTGAACGCCATTCCGCTCCTCAAGCTTGCCGAGGCATGTCCGTAGCGCATTTCGAGAGCGAAATGGCTGTGGCCGCTACTCCACCGTGACCGACTTCGCGAGGTTGCGCGGCTGGTCGACGTCTTTCCCCATGAACACTGCCGTGTGGTAGGCGAGAAGCTGGATCGGCACTGCATAGACGATCGGGGCCACCACCGGGTCGACGGCCGGCATGGTGAGCGTCGCCAGCGTGTCGAGGCCGTGATCCGCCGCGCCCTTGGCGTCGCCGATCAGCACGATCCGGCCGCCGCGCGCGGCGACCTCCTGCATGTTCGAGACGGTTTTTTCGAAGATCGCGTCGTGCGGCGCGATCACGATCACCGGGACGTTCTCGTCGATCAGCGCGATCGGGCCGTGCTTGAGCTCGCCGGCGGCGTAGCCTTCGGCGTGGATGTAGCTGATTTCCTTGAGCTTCAGCGCGCCTTCGAGCGCCATCGGGTAGCTCGTGCCGCGGCCGAGATAGAGCACGTCGCGGGCCTTGGCGATCTCGCGGGCGAGCACCTCGATCTCGGGCTCCAGCGCCACCGATTCCGCCATCAGGCCGGGCACGGTGATCAGGGCGTCGACGAGCGCGCGCTCGCGGGCGGCGTCGATGGTGCCGCGCGCGCGGCCGGCCGCGATGGCGAGGCAGAGCAGCACGGTGAGCTGGCAGGAAAACGCCTTGGTGGAGGCGACGCCGATTTCGGGGCCGGCCAGCGTCGGCATCACCACGGAGGATTCCCGCGCGATCGTCGAGGTGGGTACGTTGACCACCGCGAGCGAGTGCTGCCCTTGCGACTTCGCATAGCGCAGCGAGGCCAGCGTGTCGGCGGTCTCGCCCGATTGCGAGATCACGAGCGTCAGCCCGTCCCGGTCGAGCGGCGGCTCGCGGTAGCGGGTCTCGGAGGCGACGTCGATCTCGACGGGCAGCCGCGCGATGCTCTCGAACCAGTATTTCGCGACGAGGCCGGCGTAATAGGCCGTGCCGCAGGCGGTGATCGAGAGCCGGCTCAATTTCGCGAAGTCGAAGGGCAGCGCCTCGGGCAGGGCTATGCGGCCGCCTGCGAGATCGACGTAATGGGCGAGCGTGCGGCCGACCACCTCCGGCTGCTCGTGGATCTCCTTCGCCATGAAGTGGCGGTGGTTGCCCTTGTCGACCAGGAAGGCCTGGCTGACGATCTTTTGGCGCGGCCTCGCGACGATCTGATTGGCGATGTCGCGGATCTCGGCGCCGTCGCGGGTCAGGATCGCCCAGTCGCCCTCGTCGAGATAGGTGATCTCGTCCGTGAACGGGGCGAGCGCCAGGGCGTCCGAGCCGAGATAGGTCTCGCCGTCGCCGAAGCCGATGGCCAGCGGCGCGCCGTGGCGAGCGCCGATCAGGAAGTCTTCTTCGCCCGAGAAGAGGAAGCCCAGCGCGAAGGCCCCGCGCAGGCGCGGGAGGGCGGCCTCGACTGCGGCGACCGGGCCGAGGCCCTGGTCCATCAGGTGGCTGACGAGTTGGGCCACCACCTCCGTGTCCGTCTCGGTCTCGAAGCGGGCGCCGGCAGTCTCCAGCTCCTTCTTCAGCTCGCGAAAATTCTCGATGATGCCGTTATGGACTACCGCCAGCCGTGCGGTGGCATGCGGGTGGGCGTTGGTCTCGTTCGGCCGGCCATGCGTCGCCCAGCGGGTGTGGCCGATGCCGATGGCGCCGGTGAGCGGCGACTGCACCAGCTTGAGCTGCAGGTTCGAGAGCTTTCCCTCGGCGCGGCGGCGTTCCAGGCGGCCGTGCTCCAGGGTGGCGATGCCGGCGGAATCGTAGCCGCGGTATTCGAGCCGGCGCAGCGCCTCGATCACCTGCCCCGCCACCGCTTCGCGCCCGACGATGCCTACGATTCCGCACATGTGCCGTCTCTCGAGCTTTTTTGCGCCACCGCGCCGTCCCGGGCTGAGACGAGGCGGTTCCATCGGACCGGTCCCGCGCAAGGCCCGGGCCTCTCGCGCGACGCGACAGCGGTGCTTCTAGCGGATCGAAACGGCACAGGGCCAGCCGCCCCGCGCCGCCGCCTCAGCCCTTGGACTTGGCCGCTTTCGCCGCCCGCATGGCCGCGCGCTTCGTCCCGATGAAGGCCCCCGCCCCGATGGTGGTGCGGTGCTTGTTCACGCCGTCGTAATTGCAGGTGATGGTGCCGGCGCCGATATTGGCGCCCGCGCCCACCTCGGCATCGCCGAGATAGGCGAGGTGCGAGGCCTTGGCGCCGGCATGGAGCACAGCGTTCTTGATCTCGACGAAGTTGCCGAGATGCACGCCCTCCTCCAGCACCGCGCCGCCGCGCAGGCGCACATGCGGGCCGATATCGACGTTCGTCATGAGGCGCGCATCGCGCAGGTGCGAGAAGGCGCGGATGGTGCAACGGTCGCCGATCACCACGCCCGGACCGAAGACCACGTGCGGCTCGATCAGGACGTCGCGGCCGACGACCGTGTCGGCGCTGAAGAAGACGGTCTCAGGCGCGAGCAGCGTGGCGCCGCCGAGCTGCGCGGCGCGGCGCAGGCGGCCCTGGATCGCGGCTTCGGCCACCGAGAGCTGGACCCGGTCGTTGACGCCCTGCGCCTCCGCCTCGTCGATCGACACGACCGCGACTCGAAGGCCCTCGGCCACGGCGAGCGCCACGGCGTCGGTGAGGTAGTATTCGCCGCTGGCATTGTCGTTGCCGATGCGGGTCAGCAGCCGCAGGGCGTGGGCGCCCGAGAGCGCCATCAGCCCGGCATTCCCGAGGTTAACCCGGCGCTCCTCCTCCGACGCGTCCTTCTCCTCGCGGATCGCGACGACCTGGCCGCCCTCCGTGAGCACCCGGCCGTAGCCCTTCGGATCCGCCGCCTCGAAGGCGAGCACGGCGACCGCCGCACCGCCGCCGAGGGCGGAGCTGAGCCGGCGAAACGTCTGCGCGGTGACGAGCGGCGTGTCGCCGAAGGCGATGATGACGTCGCAGCTGGTCTCCAATGCCTCGCGCGCCTGAAGCGCGGCATGGGCGGTGCCGAGCCGCTCGACCTGGGGGTGCACCCGCGCGCCCGGCGCCAGGGCCTCGACCTCGGCGGCGACGTCGGCGCGCTCCGGCTCGATCACCACGCTGATGCCCGTGGCGCCGGCCTCCTGCACGGCGGCGAGGACGTGGCCGAGCATGCTGCGCCCGGCGATGGCGTGCAGTACCTTCGGCAGGTCGGAGCGCATCCGCGTGCCCTTGCCCGCCGCGAGCACGATCGCAGTGAAACTGCGCGGGCTCGCCGGGTGGCTTTCGTCTGCTGACATCATCCGCCGTTCCGCTCCCATCGTCGCCGCCGCGGATGTAACCGATCACGCGGCCTGGACAAAACAGCACGCTGCCCGTCACAAGCAGGCAACCTTAACCCCGGGTTCAGGCGTTGCTCCCTATCCGGGCAGAATTCCCTTTCCACCACCGACGCTTGCATCGACGAGGGCATGACGCATTCCACCACCGGCAACCCCGAACACGTGCCGTTCGGCCTTTCAGGTGGAGACCCGTCGCGGGCGTCCGAGGGGGCGCGGGGCGAAGCGGGCGTCGTTTCCCGCAGCCGCCGCGACCTCCTGCGCGGCGTCGCAGCCGGAGCGCTTGCCGGCGCCGTGCTCGGCACCGATGCGGTCTTCGCTCAAGGTGCCCCTGCCCTGCCGGCCGCCGGCACGCCGTTCACGGCCTCGACCGTGCCCGATCTCGCCCGCGCGCTCGCCCGCCAACCCTACGTCGCTCCCCGCACGGACGACCTGCCCGAGGCCCTGAGAAACCTCTCGCGCGAACAATACGCCGCGATCCGCACGGCGCCGGGCGCCGCGATCTGGGGCGATGCCGGGCTCGATTTCGCGGTCGAACCGCTCCATCGCGGCTCGGTCTATGCCGACCGCGTCTCGCTGTTGCTCGTCGAGGACGGCACGGTCCGCCCCGTCCCCTATGCCCGCGACCGCTTCACGGCGGACGGCATCGCTCTGCCCGATCCGGGCCAGGGCGATCCGGGCTTTTCGGGGTTCCGGCTGCGGGCGCGCTTCGCCGGGGCGGAGCTCTCCGACTTCGCGGTGTTCCAGGGCGTCTCGTTCTTCCGGCTGATCGCCCGCGGCCAGGGTTTCGGGCTCACCGCCCGCGCCCTGATGCTGCGCCCGGCTGATAGCCGCGGCGAGGATTTCTCGCGCTGGAAGGCGTTCTTCATCGAGCGGCCGGGCAAGGACGGCGGCCCCCTCGTGCTCCACGCCCTGCTCGATGCGGAATCCTGCTCGGCGGCCTTGCGGATGACGCTGAAGCCCGGCGACGCCTCGGTGGTCGAGGTCGAGGGCACCCTGTTCACCCGCACGGGAATCGACCATCTCGGGCTCGGCGGAGCACAGTCGAGCTACCTGTTCGGGCCGAACGGCCGCCGGGGTCTCGACGACGCCCGCGCCGCCGCCTACGCCTCCGGCGGCCTCCAGATCCGCAACGGCGGCGGCGAGGCGATCTGGCGTCCCGTGAACAATCCGCAGACCCTGCAGATCTCCTCCTTCCTCGACGACGGCCCCAAGGGCTTCGGCCTGATGCAGCGGGCCCGCGACTACGCCGCCTTCCAGGACGACGTGCAGCACTGGGAGTGGCGGCCCTCGCTCTGGATCGAGCCGATGGAGGCGGACGGCCCCGACGGACCCGGCAAGGCGCTCTGGGGGGCTGGTGCCGTGACGCTTCTCGAAATCCCGAGCGATTCCGAGGTCAACGAGAACGTCATCGCCTATTGGCGCCCGAAGGCGGCGATCCCCGAGAAGAGCGAGGCGCGTTTTCGCTACCGCCAGACCTGGTGCTGGCAGCCGCCGGAAGCGTCGCCCGACCAGCCGGCGCTGGCAGGCGTCTCGACCAGCCGCAGCGGGCGCGGCTCCGCCAACGGCCGCCGGCTGTTCCTCGTCGATTTCACCGGCGACATCCTGTTCGCCGGCCAGGACGGCGCGGTGCCGGAGCTGCGCACCGTCCTGATCGCCAATCCAGGCACGATCACCCGTCAGGTGCTCTACCCCTACCCCGAGCGCCGGACCGTGCGTGTCGCCTTCGAACTCGATTCCGGCGGCCAGCCGGCCAGCGAATTGCGTCTCGCCCTCAAGTCCGGTGAGCGCCAGGTGAGCGAGACCTGGCTCTATCGCTGGACCGGTTGATGCCAGAACCCGTGATCGCCTCCCCGATACGCCGATGACGGACGCCATGACCCTCGACGACGTGCTGGAGCCCACCCTCCCCTTAGCCCTGCCGCCGGACGAACGGCCGCGCAACGGGTTCCGGCCGGCGATGCCGCCGGAGGCGCCGCTGGCCATGCCGGTGCAGGACCTCGCCCGCTGGGACGGCGCGGCGCGGCGCAGGCCTTCGAAACCCGAGAAGCGGCCCTGGGCGGCCCGCGCCTTCGTCTTCGGCGGGGCGGTGGCGCTCACGACCTACGGCACGCTGCAGATGTACGAGGTCATCTCGGTCTCGGGCGGCGCCACGGCGCTGCAATACGTGCTGCTCGTGCTGTTCACGCTCACCTTCTCCTGGATCGCGCTGGCCTTCACCGCCGCCATCCTCGGCTTCTTCGCGCTCCTCCGGTCCCGCTCGGACGCGACGCCGGCTCCCACCAAATTGTCGACGCGCACGGCCGTGGTGATGCCGGTCTACAACGAGGCCACCGCCCGCACCTTCGCCGCCGTCCAGGCCATGCGCGAGGAAGTCGAGGCGACGGGGCTTGGGCAGCATTTCGACTGGTTCGTGCTCTCGGACACGACGCAGGCCGATGCCTGGATCGCCGAGGAACGCGCCTTCCTGAAGCTCCGCGAAGAGCTCGGCCCCGAGGCCCGGCTTTACTACCGCCACCGGCCCAAGAACCATCACCGCAAGGCCGGCAATATCGGCGATTTCGTCAGCCGCTGGGGGGCCGCCTACGACCACATGCTGGTCCTCGACGCCGACAGCCTGCTGTCCGGCGGCTGCATCACCGGGCTGACCGCCGCGATGGAAGCCGACCCGGACGCCGGCATCGTCCAGAGTCTGCCGCTGATCATCAACCGCAACACGCTGTTTGCCCGCGTCCAGCAATTCGCCGCCCGCATCTACGGGCCGGTGATCGCCACCGGCCTGACGATCTGGTCCGGCCGCGACGGCAATTACTGGGGCCACAACGCGATCATCCGCACGAAAGCCTTCGCCGAGGCCTGCGGCCTGCCCGACCTCAAGGGCAATCCGCCCTTCGGCGGCCATATCCTCAGCCACGATTTCGTCGAGGCGGCGCTGATCCGCCGCGCCGGCTGGGGCGTGACCATGCTGCCGCGCCTCGAAGGGTCCTACGAAGAAAGCCCGCCGACCCTGATCGATCTCGCCGTACGCGACCGGCGCTGGGCCCAGGGCAACCTCCAGCACGCGCGGGTGATCGGATCGGCTGGCCTCGCCCTGCCCTCCCGCCAGCACTTCGCCACCGGCATCATGGGCTATCTCGCCTCGCCGCTCTGGCTCGCCCAGCTCGTCATCGGTGTCGCCCTCGTGCTGCAGACGGCCTGGGTGCGGCCCGAATACTTTTCCGCCGAGTTCGGGCTGACGCCGGTCTGGCCGCGCTTCGATCCCGTGCGCGCGCTCCAGCTCTTCGGCTTGACCATGGGCATCCTGCTCGCGCCCAAGTTCCTGGGGCTGTTCCTGGCCCTGATCGACGGCGCGGTGCGACGGGCCTCGGGCGGCGGCATCCGGCTGATACTATCCTTCCTGATCGAGATCCTGCTCTCGGCGCTGATCGCGCCGATCGCCATGCTGATCCAGTCCGGTTCGGTCTTCCAGATCCTGGCCGGCCGCGACACCGGCTGGAACCCGCAGCGGCGCGACGACGGCTCGATTCCGTTTTCCGACATCGTGCGCCGCCACCGCTGGCACAGCTTCCTCGGCCTGCTCACGGGCGTAGCCGCCTTCGCCATCGCCACCTCGTTGTTCCTCTGGATGTCGCCGACGATCCTCGGCCTCGTGCTCGCGATCCCGATCTCCTGGGCCAGCGGACAGCTCGCCTGGGGCCTCGCCCTCAAGCGCTTCGGCCTGCTCGGCACCCCCGAAGAGCACACTCCGCCCCCGGTGGCTCTGCGCGCCGGCGCACTCGCCGCCCGCAATGCGCGGCACGGCTTCGACGACGCGGACGCGCTCGGTGTCCTGCACGCCGACCCGGCCCTCGCCCAGGACCATGCCGCGATGCTGCCCCGGGGCGCCAGCCGCCCCCGCGGCAGCATCGACGCCGACCGGACGCTGGCCCAGGCCAAGATCGTCGAGGCCGACACGCTGGCCGAGGCGAGCGCCTGGCTCCAGCCCAAGGAGCGCATGGCCCTCCTCCACGACCGCGCCCTCCTCGACCGGCTCGCACGCCTGCGCACGGCCTGACGAAAATCTCGCGGGTTTCGGTTTCCGGCCGACCCCGTTGTCCGCTACAAGCACCCGGCTCGCCCGGGCTCGGAGGGCGGGCCGGCTTGTGGCCGGGACGGAAGGGTGGCCGAGTGGTTTAAGGCAGCGGTCTTGAAAACCGCCGTGGGGGCAACTCCACCGTGGGTTCGAATCCCACCCCTTCCGCCAGATGGCTGTTAAGTCATTGTTTCAGATAGAAGCGTTGACGTTCAGAGAGTTAGCTGACACCTGTGCTACAGGTTCTTGCTACAGGTGACCCTATCTGATGGGCCTCGAAACCCGGCTCGTTCGCCGCTCGAATGGCACCTACTCGTTTCGCGCTTGGGTGCCTCCCGAGCTGCGTGAGGTGGTCCCTGGGGGGCGTAGCGGTCAGAAGTGGATTGCTCTCGGGACCGCTGATAGAGCCGAGGCGGTGCGCCGGGCGCGGCTCAAGTCGGTGGAGTTCGACCGGGAGCTGGACGCCGCCCGCCGCCTCATGACCGGCCGCGCTGACGAACTTACCGCTGCGGAGGCCGAGCGCCTCGCTTCGATTTGGCTGTCGTCGGTCCTAGAGGAGGACGAAGAACACCGCCGTGAGGGCCTGTCCGAACGCGAGTTGCGGCAGAAGGTAGAAGCAGCCGACATTCTCGATGCTGGCGGTGGTGCAGCCCTCGCACGTGGTGACCACAGCCTCATGGCTTTCGAGATGGAGGAGGTGCTCAAGTCCCAAGGGCTGAGCGTGCGCCCCGGTACGGATGCCTGGAGCCGCTTCGCCTACGCGATGCTGAAGGCGCAGAAGCGCTTCTCCAAGGTCCTCCAAGAGCGAAGCGCGGGCGAGGTGGTCGATACCCCTGCCCTGCCCACAGCGGCCTCCACGCCCCGTTCCTGCACCGTTGAGGAGCTAATTGCGGCATACCTCGCGGACCCGACCAAGACCCGTACGCCCGGCACGCTGAAGACCTACCAGACGGTCTTCCGGGCGATGCGTGAGTTGCTCGGCCCCGACACGCCCGTGGACAGCATCCACCGCATGGACTGCGAGCGCATCCGTAGCGTCATCATGCGGCTGCCCAGGAACGCCACGCAGCGGTTCCCGCTCCTGTCCCTGGAGGATGCCGCGAAGGTGGCCGATGCGGAGAAGCTGGAGCGGCTGGGGGTCTCTGCCGTCAACAACTACCTCCACAACCTCTCGGCTCTTTTCAAGTGGGGCGTGAAGAGCTGGCGGGTGATCCGCAACCCGGCTGAGGGGCTGGCCCTGCCGGATGACCGCGACGAGCGAGACCTTCGCCAGCCATTCAGCACAGCGCAGCTTCAGGCCATCTTCAATGCGCCGCTCTATACGGGGTGCCAGGACGACGAAGAAGGTTACGCGAAGCCGGGTCCGAACGTGATCCGTCGAGGGCGCTTTTGGGTGCCGTTGCTGTCCCTCTGGACGGGCATGAGGCTCGGAGAATGCTGCCAGCTTCGCGTGGATGACGTGACGGAACTGGAAGGCATTGCGGTCATCCTCATTGATGACGCTGGCGAGCCGGGCGCAGACGACGCGGACAAGAAGCGGGTGAAGACCGAGGCGGGTAAGCGGTTCGTCCCGGTCCATCCCGAGTTAGGGCGTATCGGCTTTCTGGAGTTCGCCGCCGCCATGCGCGGCAAGGGAGAGCGGCGGCTGTTCCCTGAGCTGAAACCGGATAGCCTGGGTTACCTCTCGGGGCCGTTCTCCAAGTGGTTCAACGACAAGCGGCGCTTCCTCGGGAAGCTCGACATGGATGTGACGGGGGTCTCGTTTCACAGCTTCAGACACAACTACCGGGACGCGCTGAGGGAGGCCGAGATTGGCCTTGAGCGGGTGCGGGCTCTCGGTGGCTGGCGAAGGGACAGTGAGGGGGAAGAGGCGATTTATGGGAAGGGTTTGAAGGCCGCGACGCTATTCAGGGAAATCGAGAAGGTGCGGTACGCGGACTTGGACCTAAGGCACCTCCACACGTTGAAGCGTTGAGGGCTCGGTGCGGCCCATTAGGCAGAGACGGGCTGACACCCTCCATCCGCCCTTCCTGACTGAACACGGCAGCCTGTATGGCGACAGCCGACGAGCTGCACGGGACGACAAAACGAAATGTTGCTAGAGGGCGGGCAGGTTCATCCGGGCATTATCGTCACCGATGAGCGACCCAGGGCAGGCTTGTGGGTCTCACGGCTTCGATTGCTGCCGCTTGGTCTCGTAGCGCCTCATCCCGCCTTCTGGCCGGTGACGATGACGCTCCTGGTGATCGATGCCGTGTGGCTGGCGGTCGTTGGCATTCGCCTTGAAGGCCCCGGCTTCCCGATCACGGCCCTCTGTGTTTCCGGGCTCCTAGTTGCCGCCGCGATCCTGGGGCCGGTCAAGTCCGAGCCAAAGCTTCGGGCGATGGCGCTCTCGGCGGCGTGCCTCGTCGCCTTCACGGTGGCGGTGGGCATCTTCCACTATCTGACCGCTACGTTGTCCCTACCGTTAGCTGACCGATGGCTGGCTGCGGTAGAACGGGGCCTCGGCTTCGACTGGACGGCCTACATCGGCTTCCTCGCCACGCACCCTGCCCTCTCGTGGTGGCTGGCCCTAGCTTACCATTCGAGCGGCCCGCAAATCGCGGTCGTTGTGATCGTGCTCAGCGCCACGTCGCACCTCGGGAGGCTTTGGGCGTTCGTTCGGCTTTACGTCGTCCTTCTGATGAGCGCCGTTCTGATCTCGGCTGTTATGCCGGCTGTCGGGCCTTACGCCTTCTATCAGCCGCACAATGTTCCTGCCGACCATATCGAGACCGTGGGAGCGCTCTGGCACCTGGAGCCCCTAGCCAAGCTGCGCGATGGAACGCTCAAGGTGATCGCACTCGGAGACATCCGAGGGCTCGTTACCTTCCCGTCGTTCCACGTTTGCCTCGCTGCCATCACGGCCTGGGCGCTTGCACCTGTGCCCCTGTTGGGGCCGCTGGTGGTGCTTCTGAACGCGGCCGTTGTGGTCTCTGCGATTGGCTCCGGCGGCCACTACCTGCCGGACATTCTCGCGGGCGGCGTCCTTGCCGCGCTGGCGTTGAGTAGCCGGGGCAGAGTTAAACGCGGCTGGCTCTCGATCTGGGCTGTCAGACCGGCAATCAAACGTCGCGTCTGGGAGTTCGATAGGGGGCGCTCCTTGGGTGGAGCGGCTGACGTTCCAACTCTCCACAACGGTACCGGCTAACCAGCGCTACAACATCATCGACAGACCCTGCCGCCTGCGAGCTGAAAGCAAATGGCCTCGACCGGCCAAGCGTGACTGCTAGGGCCTAGCGTGCTTTTCTGCTGGCCTAGGTCAATCTCACCCAGGGATTCGGCCGGTATTTTATTCGTTCGCTTTTCGTTCTATGATGCGACATGGCTGGATCGACGCAGATTGAATGGACTGAGGCAACTTGGAACCCCGTCACCGGATGTTCCAAGATCACGCGAGGCTGCGATAACTGCTATGCGGAGCGTTTTTCCGAACGTTTCCGGGGCGTGTCCGAGCACCCGTTCGAAAACGGCTTCGATCTTACACTCAGGCCGGCCCGGCTAGAGCAACCTTTGCAGTGGCGTCAACCCAAACGCATCTTCGTCAACTCGATGTCGGACCTCTTCCATAAGGAAATCCCGATCGATTTTATTGATGCTGTTTTCAGGACGATGGAAGCAGCCAATTGGCACACATTTCAGCTCCTTACAAAGCGCAGTTCTTTAATGGCGCGCTATCTTAAGGCGAGATACCGTAAAGGGGTCGCGCCCGGCCACATTTGGTTAGGGGTCTCAGTTGAAGACGCTCAGAATGCCGTAAGGATTAAGCACCTTCGGGCTGCGCCGATTACGACGCGGTTCGTATCGTTTGAACCGCTGTTGGGGCCAGTGGGGAAGATCGACCTCGAAGGAATATCCTGGGCAATTGTGGGAGGCGAAAGCGGTCCTCGCTGTCGTCCAATGGCCGAAGAGTGGGCCATGGAAATTCGCGACCAATGCCAAGAGGCTGGAGTGGCATTTTTTTTCAAGCAGTGGGGCGGCATCAGGCCGAAAGCTGGGGGGCGTGTCCTAGACGGCCGGGAGTGGAGTCAGTATCCAAAAACCCCTAAGCAGAGCGACGCGACTGCGGCCTCGATTTGATGGAGCGTTACAAGTGTCTGCGGCTTACCATGGAAGAGAGCAGACCCAAACGAAACATTATATTTTAAGAAATTATCTTCAGGCCCTTTCTTTTAAGGTTTTGACATTCACAGACATAACATACGTTGATGGTTTCTCTGGTCCGTGGGAGACGCGGACAGAGGATTTCTCTGATTCATCATTTATGATTGCCATTCGAGTCTTGAAGGATGCGCAGCAACGTTACTTCGAAGCCACAGGGCGTCGTCGTCGCATTCGGTGCTACTTTTCTGAGACGGGAGCGACGGCCTACGCGCAATTGCAACGCGCTGTAGCCGAATTTAATAAGCCTGAAGATTCGTTCGAGGTTAGAACCTTTAATGGTCGCTTTGAGGACGCAATCGACGATATTCAGGAATATATCGGAAATTCTCTACCTCTGATTTTTATTGATCCCACTGGATGGACTGGCTACCCTCTCCCTAAGATTAGGCGTTTATTTGATAGGCCGAAGGCCGAGGTGCTAATCAATTTCATGTATTCGTTCGTGAGCCGGTTCGTAAACAGTGGTCAGGAGGATACCGTTGCGTCACTTGATCCAATTTTAGGAGGACCCGGATGGCGCGACCGCTTAGACAAAAATCTCCCACGGGGGGTAGCTGTCGAGCGTCTATTTCGCGAGAGCCTCCAATCTGCATGTGGATTTAAATTTGTCGTATCGACTAGAATTGATAAACCTACAGTCGATATGCCTCACTTCTTTCTTGCCTACGGCACCAAAACCTACGAGGGCTTGAAGGCATTTCGCGAAACTGAGTACGGAGCTGTTCGCGAGCAAGCTCGGCTCCGGGTTGGGGCTGGCGTACGGCGTCAGGAAGAAAAAACCGGCTTAGTCGATATGTTTGCTGGCTGGCATGCTGACGTCAAAGAACGGGGCGTCGATGATATTGTTACCGAGGAAATGCATTTGGCCGAAGGTCGCATTATTAGCTTTCTCCAGGCACGCGGCCCCACACGGTTTCAAGATGTTGCAGCTCGCGCGATGCAGGCTCTGATGTTACGCGAGACGAACGTGAAGAACGTTTGCGTGAAGTTGGCAAACGACGGTTTGATCGAAAATACATGGGGAAAGGGCACTAGGAAGCCCAAGGACAATGATTTAATCCGCCTTCTCCCGCGAACAGAGTAGCTCTTGCGCGCGGCGGCGTAGGAGGCCAAGCGGCGGGTTACCAACCAGTTGAAACAGTCGCCGCTGTTTTTGTTTTCTAGTCGCGGAGCAAGCTGTCCAGGCCTTTGCCCTCACGCCCTCTTGCCGACAACCCAGCGCACCCTTTCATGCGCCGCCGCGGCAGCATCGAGCGCACCCCAAAGGTCGGCGTTCACAACCGGCTTCTTGTTCGACCCACGCCACCCCTTTGCTCTCCAGCCGGGGAGCCATTCCGTCATCCCCTTCATCACGTACTCGCTGTTCGTGAGCACGATGACGACGGCACCAGGGCTGAGGGCTTTGAGCGCCTCGATGGCCGCTGTCAGCTCCATGCGGTTGGCTGTGGTCGAGGCGGCGCGGCCCTCTACGCTCCTCTCGGCTCCCGTCTGCGTGTGCTGGATGACGGCCTTGTAAGCGCCCGGTCCGGGGTTGCCCTTGCATATCCCATAGAGGCCGATGGCGAACTCAGGGGTAGGTTCGATGGTCATTGAGAGGTTCCTGAAAGGCATGGGGAGAGGTCCCGAGAGGGGCCTCTCCGGTTGGTCGTTCATGCTGATGGCGTTGGATGGTGACGGGCTGTCGCTAGCGCGCTGGGCGCCTGCACAGTCGAAGCGGCAGGAGCGTCACGGCCCCCTCCCCTCGAATTGAAGTGGCAGGGTGGTTGCGTTGGTCTTCTGTCGCTTGAGTGTCTTTGCGTCTTCGGCGTCTTTCCGAGCCGCAGCGGCGCGCTGAAGCTCGTCCGTCTTGAACGTGCTGTCCGTCATGTCGTCCACGGGGATGCCGTCCGCCTTGCGCACGATGCGCCAAGCGTTCCCCGCACCGCCCAGCGGGCGCACCGTCAGGTCGCTCGCGTCCACCCCCTCGGCCTTCCCGTGCTTGTCGGCGTAAGCCTTCAGCACATCGCCAGCGAGCACCGGGAAGTCCTGTGGGACGCGCCTGTCGCTGGCATCGATCCAGTAGCCGTTGACGTTCACGTGGGTTTGCTGGACGCGCTCCACGGCCCGATGGACGGCCTTGTCAGCGCCCAGGCCGAGCACCGCATAGTTCTCCGCGAGGCGCTGGATCGTGGCGCCCATATCGCCCAGGTTCTCAGGTGCGGACTGACCGCCGAACAAGCCCCCGAAGGTGGACCCGAGGGACCCGACCTTCTGCCGGATGGCTTGGGTCGTGACGGAGGACATGCGCTTCAGCCGGCGCTCCGGGTCGGCGTTCGCTTCCGTGGCCAGCAAGAGGGCCTTGCCGGGGGCCAGCCCCGCGTCCTCTTCGCCGATGCGCCAGGACTCGTAGAAGTCCCGCTGATCCTTCGGCACGAGGTCGTTGAGGATACGCGCGTTGTTGGCGTGGAGGAGCTTGTAGAGGGCGTAGCCCTGTTGGGCCGCTTCGGGAGGAGCTTCACCGGAGAGCGCCGACGACGAGATGGAGGCCCCGCCGAGTGAGAGGGTGTCCTTCCACTTCTTCGGGGCGTGGCCGTTCTTCGCATAGATGGGCGCCTCGCGGAGCACCGTCTGGTCCCAGCTCTCGCCCTTCTGCTGGGCGTACTGCGTGGACCATTCCTCGAAGTCCGAGAAGGCCCGCTCGCGGAACTTGTCGCCGCCGAGGGTCTCCTCCTCGCCCTTCTTATTCAGGACGGTGACCTGGGGCAGCGAGAAGGTCTTACCGCCGCGCACCGCCTCCACGCCCATGTTCGTCAGGGACGCCTCTTGGGTGTTGAGCTTGTCGAGGAGCTGGACCCGCTCGGACTCCTTACGGGCCTTCTCCTGGGCCTGTTCACGGGCGTTACGGTTGGCCTGGACCCACGCGTTGGCGGTCCCCTCCTCCACGTAGCCGTCCTTCGCCTGGGCGCGGGCGAGGAGGCGCTTCTCGTCATCCGGGGTGGCTTCCCCGTTCATGAACTTCGAGTAGTCGTCCTGCCGGCCGGCGACGGTGGCGTCCTTCGTGTCCCGATCACGGACCGTTCGGGCATGCGTCATGGCCTGGGCCACGGACGGACCCACGGTGCCGTTGTCGATGAGACGCTCGCCCTTGAACTCGGTCTCGCCCAGCGCCTTCACGACGTCGTAGCGGCCCTGTTCGGCGAGCGCCCGGACCACCGGCACGAGGGCCTTTTGCTGTTCCGCGTAGGGCAGCTTGAGGATTTTCTCGTTGCCGTAGAACTCCGCGACCACGGCCTTAGCGGCGTCCTCGGGGCTCTTCCCGGCATCGCTGGCCTTCTGGACAACCGCCGTGAAGATTTTCGTCTGGTCGTCCTGGGTGCGGTTGTAGGAGTCCGTCGCCTTCGTCTCGGCGTCTGCACTCGTGATCCGCGCGACCCCTGGGGTGACGTCGTCCACGAACTGTTTGCGGAAGATCGGGTCATGCCCGAACTTGTCGAGGTAGGGCTTCATCGTCTCGGCCGTGAGCGCACCCACGTTGCCGTTCACCCGGTCGAAGTCCGTCTGGTATTTGGTCTTGGCTTCGTTGATCGCCTGGGCCGCGAGGAGCTGGCCGAGACGGCGGGAAGCGGCGGCCTTGCCGAGCCCGGATTGCATCTCCGGGTCGGAGGCCATCAGGGCTTCCACCTTCGCGGGGTCACCGCCGACACGCAGGATTTTGGCCTGAACGGAGCTAGAGGTGTCGTCCTTGTCTTCGTCCGCCATCGTCGTGGCGAAGCGCTGAAGGCTCGGATTGAAGCCTACGAGTGCCGCGGCGAGGCGCTGGGCGTTGTCGTCCTGGGGCGCCTGGGCAGCGCGCGCGAAGGTGCTGAGCTTGTCGGCCTGCGGGGACAGCGAGGGCGCCCGGACGCCGGGGTCCTGAATGGGCTGAGACTGGCGCGCGCGCTCAGGCTCGGGAGCGTCCTCACGGAACTGGGCGAGGCCGGGTTGCAGTGGCATGGTTCGGTTTCCTGATGATCGGCAAGGGAGTGGCGTTCACGCGGGCCGCGAGGGTCCGCGCGTTGGGTCGTTCGGGGTGTGGTGGAGGTGCCTGTTAGCGGAGAGCCGCGAAGCCGCTGGAGCGCGCGTCCCGCTCTTCTTCGTGGCGGCGCCGGGCATCGCGGGCCTGTGCCGCCACAAGCTCTTCGGCCGCTGCCGCGTCCACCGCGACCAGCTTCCCATCCGAGGCCATGGCGAACACCTCCGCCATCAAGACAGTCAGGCTTGTCGCGTTCTTGGTGTCGGCCTTGGCGGTGATGAAGGCGGCCTGGGCCTTCGTGAGGTGGTACTCGGTTACGGAGCGCCGGGCGCCCTTGCCCGCCTCGATCATCACGCCACGGTGGCGCAATGATCCGAACAGCTCCAGCGTGGTCGCGTGCCGGATGATGAGCTTGCGAATGTCGGTGGCGCGCGCGTAACCCAACGCCTCCGCCAGCTTCAGGTCTTGGACGGTCGCTTCCTCTCGCGCTGGCGCGTTTCCCGCCGTGGTGCTGAGAGCGCTCATCACGCGGCGCCTCCCGCCAAGCCGTCCCGCTCGGCCGGTTCTGCGACCCTATCGAGAAGGCCCCGCACGAGGCCCGCGGGGATGGCGACGGAAACTGTCACGGGCTCGGTGGTGCCCCCTGCCCCTTCGCGCGTGAGGAGCATCACGAGGGTATCGCCCTCGCGTCGGTGCTCCAGCGCGAACTCCCCATAGCCGGGTGCTCCGCGGTCCGCGTTGGTAGTGATGGGCACGATGAGGCTGTGGGCGCGTGGCTCGGTGCCGGCGAACCAGAGGTGTGGGGTTCTGTCGTTCGTCATGTCGAGGTTTCCTGATGGTGCCGGTTGGGTGGCAGGCATGGGGAGGCGTTCACGCGAGCCGAGAGGGGCCGCGCGGGTGGTTCGATGGGGTTGAATATGAGACGTGCCGCGGGCTGGCGGCCTTACGGGTCTTATATGTGGAGGGTGGTGGGGGGCTGAGGCGTCCGCGCCGGCATGGCCTTCACGGTCACCGGGAGCGCATGCCCTGTGACCTCGCGCGCTACGGTCTCCATGATCGTTCTACCGTCCACAGCCCGAGAGCGGGGGACGAGCAAGCCATCATGGATGCCAAGGCCCACGATGCCCCGAGCCCGCATCTCGTCCAAGACATGCGCGAGGATGACGCTCTCGGTGTGCATGAGCGCGAAGCCCAGGCCAGACCCGAAGCAGCATCGGAGGGCCGGGTGTCGTTTCAGAATGGCGGCCTTGGTCCGGGCTACGGTCCATTCCGCTGGTAGCCGAGGTGTCTCGTCATCATCCGGGAGAGGCCAGGAGGTACGGCGGAAGTCATCGAACAACAGGGTGTTCAACGCCAACTTCAGCGCCGGTCGATGCTCCAAGCCAAGTCCGTCGAGGGCGTATATGTCGCCATCGGGAGGGGTCGTGCCGGTGGTCGCATAGGCCAGCCGTGGGAACATGGACGCGAAGTCCAGGTCCACCAACTCCTCCCCTTCGACCCTGATGCCGGCCCTGCGGCTGCGCTCCAGGTTTTGCCAGAAGCCACCGAAGAAGCGCCCGGCGCGGTCGAAACGGGGAGCCTCATCTTCCGGCAAGAGGACGAAGTGACGGCGCATGTGACGCTGCCGGTGATCCACCATCCCCTGCCCATCATCCACGAAGGCAACGTCCGCCCCGTCCAGGAAGGTGTTGAAGCCCTGGACGGTCTCGCGCATCGCCACGGTGCTGCCCGTGTCGGCATAGTCTACCAGCCCCGAGGTGTGGTCGGACGATGCGCCGCTGTGCCGTTGCTTGCGCTTCAGGATGATGGGCTCCTCCCCCGGCAGCCGGCCGAAGTCGCTCAACGCGATGCCATCGGCGCGCACTGTCGCAATGAACGCCTGCGTAGGAGCGATGGACCACGCCTCCCGCCTACGCATGGAAGGGGCGTGCATTGACAGCACCTCCAGCTCCTCCAGGGCACCAAGGAGGCCCGCGAAAGGTTTGCCAAAGGCAGGGTTGTCGTAGCGGCTGACGCCCGTCCTTGCGTTCCCCGTGAGCACCGCGAGGCGTCCAGTCTCGGGGGGCATAAGCACCGCGTAGGCTAGGTTCGCCACCACGGCTTCGACGGCGATTAAGTGGTGCCGTTGATCGGCCTCCCGACGCGCGCGCTGGCGTGCCCCCGTGGCGGCTTCGTATCGTGCCAAGAGGCCAACCGTCTCATCGACAATGCGTTGTAGGGGACGGCCAGTCGCTCCCCGCCAATCGTCAAACCAGCGGTGCCGTACAGGCCCAAGAGGTGGACGCGTTACGGCAACCTCCGTGGGGCGGTTGAAATCACGCACGGGCTGCGCCTCTCGGCTTCCTCACGGCGAGGTTCCGGGAACGGAGGTTCAGGCTGTCGCCGTCCCGATAGCGAATGGAGCGGGCCTCAGCGTCACCGAAGACGAGCCGAGCGACCATGACGAGGTTGCCGCGGTCGGCGCAGCGAAGCCGGACGTAGGATTTGCCGTGGCCGTTGCCGTTCGCGAGCCACGGGCGGGGGCCGTGATCCGCGACAATGGTTTCGTAGTCGGCCGCGTAGAGCCACGCACGGTGGCCCGGACGGTTACTGAGCGGGACCCCGACGACCAGCCGGCCGTCATTGTCCCGGCTGTGAAGGACAGCCGCGGTCATGGTGGAGGTTCCTGTTGAGGGGGAAGTTCAGGGCCGGCGAGGCGGCGCCGAACGGGCAATGGAGGGTCTCGGCGGAGCGCGACCGCTAGGCGTTACACAGTCGCAAAAGGATAGGGACGCCCCGCCGGAGAAGGATGCCTTCAGGATTGCTGGGGTGGGTGGTAATCGCCGGCCCTCTTGTGGGTGGCAATTACCCTCGCCCTTCACGGGCACGCCCAGGCGCCTAAAGCTGCAAGCTGGCGTACCACCTGGACGGGTCGTTTCCGGTGCCTGCTAGGCGGTCGCGCCCTCGGACAAATCAGCGGCGTCCCGTTCTGCCGACTGCGCTAAGGATGCTGCCTGTGCGCGGACAATGCCGTCCGTGATGCGCACCGCGAGGCCGCGGATGACGCGCGCAAGTGGCGGCACTTCGATGGTGAGGTGCCGGCGTCCCGCCCACAGCTCAAAGCCGGTCGCGTGCCACCGTAGTTCGAAGAACGGAAGTCCAGGCGTTGGGGGGCTCATCTCGTAGAAGCTATCGAACAGGTCGCCGATCTTCACGCTGCATCTGCTCAAGATAAGCGCCGTCGCGCCGTTCCAGCTAACCGTAATCATCTCATGAGTCCCCAAGGCCTGTTGTCCGGCCGCCTGGGTATTTAGGCAGGGGTTTCCTGATGACGCAAGGCAAAATCAGGTAACTATTGGAGGCGTTGCAAATAAAATACAGTATCTATTCGCTAGTGGGTAGGTCGGTGCGCGATACGGAGCGCCCTTCAAGAGCGTTTGAATTGATGTTTGGTCTCTATCATTCATATTTCGGCGCCGTCCAGTGAAGCTTCGGCAGTTTTTCACGAGGCTGCGCGGACGAGCCAGTCGCTTCTCTTGCCGCCTCGGTCGCTGACACTGACGGTTTTGCCCTGCGCACCACCGCGCGCCTTCTCGCCTTCAAGCTCATCAGTTTCTCAAGCTCTGCGCGCGGGGGACGCATCTTCTGGCCTACAGCCGCAATTTGGTCCGCCAGCTCGGCTTCGTCATCCGGGCTCAGCCGGTACCCTTTTCCGGCCGTCCGGGGGAGTCCTTGAACAACCTGACTGACGATGCGCCGAAGGGACCGGACCTTAATCCGAGCGAGTGCCCAGCCATCTCGATTGCCGGCCTCTCGCTCCTGCGCGGTGACGATCTCCAGAAGCTTCCGCTCGCGCTCAATGGCGTCGTAAAGGATGATGCCTTCAAATTCAGAGAGGTAGACGGCATAGTCTTCCATTGGAACAACCCAGTTAGCACGCGCCGACAACTTAGCAATGACGACAGTTTTTGCTATCCGGTATTGCGGCGGATTGATCTGGCATCGAAAATCTGGATTAAAGAGTTGAAGAGCGGAGTTCCGGGGCCTTCGCCGCGACCACCTGGACGAACCCCTGCATCGTCTGCATCAGGGCCGTCATCGCGCCCATGAGCTGGTCCATTCCGGGGGCCGTCTGGGGCTGAGCGGGCGGG
Source organism: Methylobacterium sp. WL9 (assembly GCF_008040035.1). NCBI lineage: Bacteria > Pseudomonadati > Pseudomonadota > Alphaproteobacteria > Hyphomicrobiales > Methylobacteriaceae > Methylobacterium > Methylobacterium sp. WL9. Next base: position 2,186 of record NZ_VRVE01000065.1, on the reverse strand, counting down.
GCCTCGTAAGCGTCGAAGCGGCGGATCACCTCGGCGCGGACTTCACGGGCACGTGGGGTTTTCGAGAGGATGCAGATGAGGAGCGCTTGTTGCTTGTTGAGGTAGAAAGCGGTCGTCTTGTTGCCCGATGCGAGGGTGTCCCGCTGGACTACACCCCCATAACCTTCAAGCTCCCAGGTATTTTTCTTTATCAGCACTCGAATATGCCGGGGAATGGCCATCCCGAGCTGTGCCGCGAGGGCCGTATCGAGCACCCGCACGACGGGCACCAGAGCGGGGAAGACGGGCGCCGTGGGAGTCGTGCCTTGCCGCCCGCGCAACTCCCGGCAATAACGACAGCTTGACCTTATCGATGGAGCGTCGCGGTGCGCATCTGGGTGTTGGTGCTAGTCGCCGCGGGGCTCGCCGGCTGCGTGAACCCGAAGGCCGATGGGAACGTCTATGGCGGCCTGTTCGGGCAACAGGTCACCGGCAACAGCGTCTCCGCCTCGGTGTCCAACGTTTGGAGCGAGGCCGATGCCCTACCACTCGCGGACCAGCATTGCGGGAAATTCGGCCGGGCCGCGCGCATCAACAAGATGACCGGACACACAGCCAACTTCGATTGCGTCGCCCCGTAAGGGCTCGCCGCACTGACGGTCGCGCAGGTTCCGCTTCTCGCCTACCGGACAGATTGCTCAATCCGGCCCGCCTGTAGATACCTAAGTATCATCACCGTCGAACCGGTCGATGTAGCGAAGCCCATCCCAAAGCTCGGCGCTCAGGCCGTTGCACATGCGGCGCGCTACGGCCTTCGCGGCTTCATCATTATGGACCGGGATAGGAACGCTCGAATGCACCTTGCCGTCGCCGTCGAAGAGCAAGACCCGGTAGCTCGGCGGTGTCTCGGTTCCACCTGGCAGGCCACCTTGCGGGATCTCGGACATGGAGGGCTCCGTAGCATAGCAGCGAGCGCGTCTGTTTGCGGCACTCAGGACAGGAAGCCTGAGTGTTAACGGCCAACCTTTCTCTGCTCAACGGCAGACCACCTATGGGTCTGAAACGGTACGTCGTTGCCGCCTCTCCCCTTGGTGCGTTTGCTCCATAAGGCCGCGAATATCCGCCATCACGTTGTCGTGGCGCGCGCCCGTCAACTCGGAGATTTCCCGGCTCGACATGGTGGCCGGGCCGGCTCCCGCTCGGGGGTAGCCTCTCGGCAGTCGGCTGCGCCTCCAGGTGCGACCCTCAGGCCCTCTTACGGGGCCTTCTCGGGATGGCACGGCAGCGATAGCTTTCGGGAATGACCAAGCCTGCGACCGTCGCCATCGTCATCGGCACCCCGTCTGGCCTTCGCCATTTGGCCAGCTCCTCCGAGCGGAATGCGGCGTGGCCCGCGGAGGCGGTCCTTAGGGGGCTCGGAGCGGCCGTCAGCTCGGCAACCCTATGGATCCAGTGCGCGGACCCCGAGGCGGCCAAGCGGCTTACCAGCTACCTCCAGAGCGTGAAGGCAGAGGTGGTGGCGGAGGCGGCGCTTGGGGTGGGACTGGGATAGGCGTAACTGGCTCCGCTTCTCCTGAAGCCCCAGCCCCGCCTGTAATGAGTCTCCCATCCTCAATAGCGTTGGCGGCCCGGTTCACAATTCAGCAAGGGGCGCGGTTTAGATTGTATCATATGTCAATGCTGACTTGTTCGGCGCTCGGTAAGCTGATTTCCGCAGTAATCTCTAAGCGCGGATGCCGCCATGATCCCTTATCGAGTCAGCGTTTGGGCACCCCGCGGCTCTTGTGGTGCTGCGGAAGACATCAAACTCTACGGTACGTACGCCGAGTGTGATGACGAAGCCTTACGCATCGTCGCCGATGTGATGCCTGACGGATGGCGCGTGGACCGTATTGCCGGCCTCATGGCACGTGCCGAGGTCGAAAGCCTCCGCCTAGCTCCCGGAGAGGTTCGCGAGCTGTCGTCGTTCGCTATCGAGGATTTGCTTCTAGACGATCAAGCCAGCCTGGAAGCCGACAGCGGCGGTTTTCGCTCACTGCAGCCCTTTCCACATCGTGTCGGCTCGGCTTAGCGCCTCCGCTAGAGCGGCTGCCGATCACGCGGAGTCGGGCTGGGTTTTCACACGCGGGCTGATCTGATTCCCTGTCTGCTTTCGACAGGAGGGTCGATGTCGTCGCCGTTGTCGTCCGATCTGCGTGAGCGCGTCG
>NZ_VRVE01000064.1:0-24766 GCF_008040035.1 Methylobacterium sp. WL9 | reverse complement strand
GGCGTGGGCTCGGCCGGGGCGGGCGGGTTCTCGGCGGTCACGGCCGGCTTGTCCGGGTCCGGAAGGCCGTCCTTGAGCTTGGCGTTGATCTTGGCGAGGTCGTCTGGCTCGGGGTTCAGGTCCTTGGCGTGCTGCCACTGGAACTTGCCCTCGAGGCGGCGGCCGGTACGCCAGTAGGCGTCGCCGAGGTGGTCGTTGATGGTCGGGTCGCCGGGCTTGAGCTCGACGGCCTTCTCCAGCTCCCGCACCGCGTCGTCCCAGCGGCCGAGGCGGAAATAAGCCCAGCCGAGGCTGTCGATGATCATGCCGTCGCGCGGCGACAGCTCAACGGCCTGCTTCAGCATCTTGAAGCTGTCGTCGATGTTCATGTTCCGGTCGACCCAGGAATAGGCGAGGTAGTTCAGCACCTGGGCGCGGGCATTCGGCTGCGTCGGCGAGATCAGCCCGAGGGCCTTCTTGAGGTCGGCCTCGGCCTTCTGCCATTCGCCGGCGCGCTCGTAGGCGGTGCCACGGAAGTAGAACAGCGACCAGTAGCCGGCTTCCTGCTCGGGCGTGATCAGCTTGATTGCGCGGCTGTAGGTCTCGGCGGCCTCGGCGAACTTCTTGCGCGAGCGCTGGACGTTGCCGAGTGCCGAGATCACCTCGACGTTGTCGGGATGCGCCTTCTGGACGGCGTCGAGGTGCTGGATCGCCTCGTCGCCCTTGCCCATCTGCTCGAGATTGAGGCCGATCTGGATGTCGGCATTGAGCTTCAGCGGCGAAGAGGCGGGGATCTGCGCGTAGGCCTCGTTGGAGCGTTCGGCCTGCTTCATGCGGTCGAGGGCGTCGGCCAGCGTCAGGCGGGCGACGCCGTGCTCGGGATTGAGGTAGAGGGCGAGGCGCAGATAGACCACGGCCGGCAACTCGTCGCCCTGAGTCGAGCCGGCGGCGCCGAGTCCGTACAGCACCTCGGAGGCGCCGTCCTGAGCGGAGCCGACCAGCTGGGCGAGGGGCTTGCCGGCCTTCAGCTTGTCGAGGGCGTCGGTGACGATCGGGTGACGCGGCAGCACCTTGTCGAAGTCGGTATAGGCCTGGATCGCAAGATCGGTGCGCCCCTGGGCGGCCTCGAAGCGGGCATACCCATCCACGATGCGCAGCGTGTTGTGGTCGGCGTCATAGGCGGCCTTGAGGCGACGCTCCGCCTCGGCCTTGTCGCCGACGAGGTTGGCGATCAAGCCGGCATGGTAATCGCGGAACACGTTGAAGTAGCGCTCGCCGCGCAGCTTGTTCACGGTGTCGAGGGCGCGCTTGCCGTCGTTGGCGCCGGCATAGGCCCAGGCGGTGAGCAGCGTCGCCGTGAGGTCCGCGGCAGCACCCTTGCCGCTGCGGCCGAAGCTCTGGCGCGCAGCGGCGTACTGACCGGCCTTGAGCTGGCGTACGCCGAGCGAGAGCTGCGCGAGCCCGCTCGCGCCGTCGCGGGTCGAAAGACGTTCTGCCGCACGAAAGGCGTCGGTCATCGAGCCGTCTGCGAGCAACGACACGAAGGCGCGCTCCAACAGCTCGGCGTTGCGCGGATCGCCCTTCACTGCCTCGCGATAGTAGTTCGCGGCGGCCGTCGTGTCCTTCGAGGCGCCGGCGATGTAGGCGGAGAGAAAATTGCCTTCGAGGGACTCGGCCGGCTCGTATTCGGAGAGCGGCGCGGATTCACGCGGCTGCGCGGCGAGCGCCGGGAGGCCGAGCGTCACCGAGGAGGCAAGGAGAAGGGCGAGCGCCGGAAGGGTCCGGCAGCGGGCGGCATTTCCGTTCATGGTCACCAGTCACGGCTCCTTCGCGTCCGGCAAAACGGCCGGCGCCGATGTGGCGGGGGACACTAATCCCTTCCGCCATCTCCGCAAGCCATGCGCGAACGGCGAAAGGATGGCGCGGCAGGCACCGCGCCAATCACGATCCCGCGCCTCTCATGTCCGCAGCCGAAAGCTTCGGCTCCTGCGGTCATCGCCCGTCGGCAAGCGCGACTGCGCGCCGCCGCCCGTGCAGCGGACAGCCCTTCGGGCGTCAGCCGTAAGCGCGGCTGGCATCAGAGATTCGTATAGTTCGGCCCGCCCGGCCCCTCCGGCGTCTCCCAGTTGATGTTCTGGTTCGGATCCTTGATGTCGCAGGTCTTGCAGTGGACGCAGTTCTGGGCGTTGATCTGGAAGCGCACGCCGTCGCTGGCGGTGGCATCCTGCACCCATTCGTAGACGCCGGCCGGGCAGTAGCAGCCGGAGGGGCCGCCGAACACGTCGTGTTCGGAGGTCTTCTGCAGGGCCATGTCCTTGACCTTGAGATGGACCGGCTGGTCCTCCTCGTGGTTGGTGTTGGACAGGTACACCGATGAGAGCCGATCGAAGGTGATCTTGCCGTCCGGCTTCGGGTACTTGATTGGCTCGACCTCGGAGATGGGCTTGAGGCAGGCATAGTCCGGCCTGCCGTGCTTCAGCGTGCCGAAAACCGAAGCGTTCAGTAGCGAGTTGGTCCAGAGGTCGAGGCCGCCGAGACCGACGCCGATCATGGTGCCGTAGCGCGACCAGAGCGGCTTCATGTTGCGCACCGGCTTGAGGTCGCGGCCGATCTCGCTGTCGCGCCAGCCCTGGTCGTAGACCGAAAGTTCGTCGCCCTGGCGGCCGGCCTGGAGCGCGGCGGCGATGGCCTCCGCCGCCTGGATGCCGGAATGGATCGCGTTGTGCGAGCCCTTGATGCGCGGCACGTTCACGAAGCCGGCTGAATCGCCGACGAGGCAGCCGCCGGGGAACACGAGCTTCGGCACCGACTGCCAGCCGCCCTCCATGATCGCGCGGGCGCCGTAGCCGATGCGCTTGGCGCCCTCGAACACGTCGCGGATCATCGGGTGCGTCTTGAAGCGCTGGAATTCCTCGAACGGCGAGAGCGTCGGGTTCTCGTAGTTCAGGTGCGTGACGAAGCCGACCGAGAGCAGGTTGTCGTCGAAATGGTAGAGCCAGGAGCCGCCGCCGGCCTTGTTCGGCAGCGGCCAGCCCATGGTGTGCTGCACCAGTCCCGGCTCGAACTTGTCATCTTTGAGCTGCCAGAGTTCCTTGACGCCGAGGCCGTATTTCTGGTGGTCGCTGTCCTTGTTGAGCTTGAACCGGTCGATCAAGGTCTTGGTGAGCGAGCCGCGTGCGCCCTCGCCGAACACGACGTACTTGCCCTTCAGTTCCATGCCTCGGGTGAAGTCGTCACGCGGCTCGCCGCCGCGCGCGATGCCGAGATCGCCGGTGGCGACGCCCGTGACGACGCCCTTGTCGTCGTACAGCACCTCCGAGGCCGGGAAGCCCGGATAGATCTCGACGCCGAGCGCCTCGGCCTGGGCCCCGAGATACTTCGTCATGTTCGAGAGCGAGCCGACGAAGTTGCCGTGGTTCGACATCATCTTCGGGAAGAACGCGTTCGGCATCTTGAGGCCGCTGCCGGCCGTCAGGAACATGAACTCGTCGCGCTGGACGGCGGTCTTCAGGGGGCGCTCGGGATCGTCGCGCCACTCGGGCAGCAGCTTGTCGAGACCGGACGGGTCGACAACGGCGCCGGACAGGATGTGCGCGCCGACCTCGGAGCCCTTCTCGACGACGACGACGTTGATCTCCTCGCCCTTCTCGGCGGAGATCTGCTTAAGGCGGATCGCGGTCGCGAGGCCGGCCGGCCCTGCGCCGACGACCACGACGTCGAAGTCCATGCCCTCGCGTTCCGGCAACGCCATCCTGTTTCCTCCAAGGCCTCGTTAAGCGCCCGCAAGCCTTGCCGGCTGTGCCGGGGGGCAGGCGCGTATGCTCAAGATGTCTCTCAACCCATTCCAAACTAGGAACGCAAGTCGCCTCTGGTAGAAGACACATCCCCGCCGTGACCGCGGGTAGCGATGAAACCTCCCGATGGACGAGCGCGAGAAGCCGTTGTCCACAGCCGCGAACCGCGCCACATCAGACCCATGACGTTCACCGGCCCGGGCCATGACGACCTGATCGCGCTCCTCGACTTCCACGTGGAATCGGGGGTGGACATCGCGCTGGACGAAGCGCCGCACGACCGTTTTGCGGAGGTGGATGCGCCGCCGCCGATCCGCGAGACGCCGATCGCGCTACGCCGCGAGGCCCCTGTGGATGACGGGCCCGCGCCTCGGCGCGAACCGCTGCGCGGCCACGAACCGCCACCCGAGCCGAAGCCGGCGGCTCCCCGGACCTTCGGCGGGTCGGCCTCCGCCAAGCCCGAGGAAGCCGCGGTCGACGCGCGGGCGAAGGCGGCGGTGACGGGCTCGCTGGAGGAACTGGAAGCGCTGCTGCGCGACTTCGAAGGTTGCGGCTTGCGCTTCACCGCGAAGAACCTCGTGTTCGCCGACGGCAATCCGGCGGCGCGGGTGATGTTCGTGGGCGAGGCGCCGGGCGCCGACGAGGATCGCATCGGCAAGCCGTTCATGGGGCGGTCCGGCCAGCTTCTCGACCGGATGATGGCCGCGATCGGCCTCGACCGATCGAGCGCCTACATCGCCAACATCGTGCCGTGGCGCCCGCCGGGGAACCGTAACCCGACGCCGCAGGAGGTCGCGATCTGCCGGCCCTTCGTCGAGCGGCAGATTGCGCTGGCCGATCCGGAAATCCTGGTCTGCCTCGGCGCACCCTCGACGCAGACGCTGACGGGTACGAAGGACGGCATCCTGAAAGCGCGCGGCCGCTTCTATCCCTACCGCCTGCCGGACGGGCGCGAGATCCGGGCGCTGGCGACGTTGCACCCGGCCTACCTGCTGCGGCAGCCGGTGCAGAAACGGTTGGCCTGGCGTGATTTCCGGGCGTTGAAGGCGGCGCTCGACGGGGTGAAGTGATACGCTGCCGGCCTTGAAGCGGAACCGTACTTTTCCGCCGATCATTCTGTAGGGCAGACGCCGGCCTCGCCCCGGCGCAGGTACGGGACGAGACGACGATGCGTTGGGAAGATTTCCGCAGTTCGGACAACGTCGAGGATCGCCGTGGCGAAGGCGGCGGCGGCGGCATGGGCTTTCCCGGCGGCGGGGCCGGCGGCCTCGGCATCGGCACCATCGTGATCCTGTGCATCATCGGATGGGTCACGGGCATCAACCCGGCCGTCCTGATCGGCGGCTATTCGCAGGTCACCGGCGGCGGTGGCGGCCAGCGCGAGGAGCGGGCCGACCCGGATACGCAGGCGAAGCGCCGGCAGGCCCCCACGGACCAATCCGGAAAGTTCGCCGCCGCAATCCTCGGCAACACCGAGGACGTCTGGAAAGAGGTCCTGCCGAACCAGACGGGCAAGCAGTACACCACCACGACCATGGTGCTCTACCAGGGCGGCACCCGCTCGGGCTGCGGCGATGCGCGCGCGGCGATGGGGCCGTTCTACTGCCCGCTCGACAAGAAGGTCTATCTCGACACGGGCTTCTTCAAGGAGATGGAGCAGAAGTTCAAGGTGAAGGGTGACTTCGCCTATGCCTACGTCATCGCCCACGAGGTCGGCCACCACGTCCAGGACGTGCTCGGCATCCTCGGGAAGGTCCAGGGCCGACAGCAGGCCGCGGGCGGCAACACGCCGGAGGCGAACAAGCTCTCCGTGCGCGTCGAGCTGATGGCCGATTGCCTCGCCGGCGTCTGGGCCAAGAACTCGAACGACAAGTGGAACGCTCTCGAACCGGGCGACATCCAGGAAGCCATGAACGCCGCCAGCGCCATCGGCGACGACAAGCTGCAGGAGCAGGCCCAGGGCTACGCCGTGCCCGACTCGTTCACGCACGGCTCGTCGGAGCAGCGGATGCGCTGGTTCATGACGGGCTACAAGAGTGGGCAGACGAAGAGTTGCGATACGTTCCGGGCGGCGCGGGGGTGAGGGTCTTTCTCCCAAATCGGGGGAAGAGGAGGGCTGTCGGTCACTCCACCCGCGCCCAACCCTGCGGCATCAGCCGTTCCTGAGGCCTGAACCGCGCCTTGTAATCCATCTTCCGCGAACCCTCGACCCAGTAGCCGAGATAGAGATACGGCAGGCCCATCTCCTGCGCCCGGCGGATATGGTCGAGGATCATGAAAGTGCCGAGGGATCGCGCGGCCTCGTCCGGGTCGTAGAACGAATAGACCATCGACAGGCCGTCTGAGAGCACGTCGGTCAGGCAGACGGCGACCGGGCCGCCACGGCCGCGGCCGTTGATGGCGGTATCAGGGCCGCGGCGCTTGTAGACCACGAGATGCGTGTCGACGTGGCTGTCCTCGATCATCATCGCGTAATCGAGCACGGTCATGTCGACCATGCCGCCGTCGCCGTGGCGGGCGTCGAGGTAGCGGCGAAACAGGGCGTATTGCTCGGAGGCCGGGCGGTTCGATTCCGGTGTGCCGATCAGGTCGGCGTTGCGCTGCAGGATGCGCTTCTGGCTGCCGGTCGGCTGGAAGGCGTCCACGATCACCCGCACGGAGATGCAGGCGCGGCAGGTCTCGCAGGCCGGGCGGTAGGCGATGGTCTGCGAACGACGGAAGCCGCCCTGCGTCAGGATCTCGTTCAGATCGCGCGCACGGCGCCCGACGAGATGCGTGAACACCTTCCGCTCCTCCTGCCCCTCGAGATAGGGGCAGGGCGAGGGGGCCGTGAGGTAGAATTGCGGTGTGTCGCGCGGATGACTCGTCACGCCGATCGATGCCTGGGTCAGCCGGAGCAGGCGCCGGTGCCGCCCTCGTCCAAGTGTAGCGCCATCCCCGTGTCGCTCAATGGACTTCGTGACGCGCCGCGCAACTTTGGGCCAGCAAAATCCGGGCCTCGCTCAGCCCCGCACCACCGCGAGCCCGAGGATGACGTCATGGCCGAGGCGGCGGTCGGGCCGCAGCAAGCCGAACACGACGTCGACGCACCAGAGCAGGAACGTCGAGATCGCCACGTAGAACAGCAGCGCGTGGATCGCCGCCGTCAGCATGTCGACGCGCGTGCCGCTCTCCGGCGCCACCACACGCAGGCCGAGCATCCGCATGCCCCAGGTGCTCTGTCTGGCTCCGCCGACGGTGATCGCGCTGTAGATGATGCCGCTCGCCGGAAGGACTGCGAAGAGCGTCCAGCCGAAGCCGAAGGTCAGCACGCCGATCACTGCGATGGCCGTGGCGAGGATCGCCGTGAACAGAAAAATGAAGGCGATGTCGAACAGGTAGGCGACGCAGCGCCCGCCGAGGCTCGCCCGGACGTAGGGGACCGGCGGCAACGCGCCGGGATAGCCGGCGGTGTCGTAGCGTTCCGCGTAACCGGGCTGAGGATTCGACATGGCCAGGGCTCCCGGGAGGAAGAATGGTGCCGTCATGACATGGGAACCGCCTCGGGCGGTGCCAAGACTTGAGCGGTGCCAAGAGTAGGCGGTGCCAAGAGTAGGCCGGTGCCAAGGGTAGAATCAGTCAGCGCCCGCCGGGATCGGCGGAAGCCGCCTCCGGCGTGTCGAGATAATAGTGCCGGAGCAGATAGACCGAGGCACCGTTGACCGGACCCGACTCGGTCGTGATCGCCTCGAGGCTCGATCCCGGACCGAAGCTGCAGACGATCCAGCGCGCCTTGGCAGCCGCACCGGGGCTGCCGGCCGTGCGGTAGTCGACACGGACGCTGTCCGGCCCCGGACCGGTGCCGATACGCATCAGCGAAACCGTCGACCCGTCCGGCGCGATGGCCGGCACGGCACGGCGGCAGACCGTCGCCCGGCGCTCGTCGAGGCTGTTGCCGCAGGCTGCGAGGGCCGAGAGCAGGGCGACGGCGACAGCCGTTCGCAGCACCCCCATCCGATCCCTACGCACCGGCGCGCAGGCGCTCCGCCACGCGCACGGCATAGTAGGTCAGTACGCCGTCGGCACCGGCGCGCTTGAAGGCGAGGAGGCTCTCGGTCATGGCGCGCTCGCCGTCGAGCCAGCCGTTGCGGGCGGCCGCCTCGATCATCGCGTACTCGCCGGACACCTGATAGGCGAAGGTCGGCACGCCGAACTCGTCCTTCACCCGGCGGATGATGTCGAGATAGGGCATGCCCGGCTTCACCATGACGGAATCCGCCCCCTCGGCGAGGTCGAGGGCGACTTCGCGCAGCGCCTCGAGGCCGTTGCCCGGATCCATCTGGTAGGTGCGCTTGTCGCCGACCAGCGCCGCCTTGGTGCCGATGGCATCGCGGAACGGGCCATAGAAGGCGCTCGCATATTTCGCGGCGTAGGCCATGATCTGGACGTCGCGATAGCCGGCCCGGTCGAGGCCGGTGCGGATCGCGCCGACACGGCCGTCCATCATGTCGGAGGGCGCGATGATGTCGGTGCCGGCCTCCGCCTGGATCAGGCTCTGTTCGACCAGCAGCGCCACGGTCTCGTCGTTCAGGATGGCGCCGTCCTGGATCAGGCCGTCATGCCCGTGGCTGGTATAGGGGTCGAGCGCCACGTCGGTCATGATACCGATCTCGGGCACCGCCTTCTTTACAGCCCGCACCGCACGGCAGACGAGGTTTTCGCAATTCAGGGCTTCCGAGCCCGTCGGATCCCGAAGCGCCGGGTCGGTGTAGGGAAACAGCGAGATCGCGGGGATGCCGAGGCGGGCGGCCATCTCGGCGTCGCGCACGACCTCGTCGACGCTGCGGCGCTCGACGCCCGGCATGGATGCAATCGGCTCGCGCCGGCCCTGGCCCTCGATCACGAAGAGCGGCCAGATCAGGTCGTCGACGCCGAGCGTATGCTCGCGCACGAGCCGGCGCGACCAGTCGGCCTTGCGGTTGCGGCGCGGGCGCTGGGTGAGGCTCAGCGCGCTCGCACCGGGCGCCGCCTCGCGGGCGGTCTCGACGGCGAGCGGACGCGGTTCGTTCGACATCGGGAAACGGCTCCGGAGACGGGCTCGACGCTTGCGGGCGCTGTGCGTGGACGAGCGCCCTAGCACATCCGGAATCCCTCTAAAAACCGCGGTCCGATCATTTCGGCGTTTCGAAGCCGCGCCGGCGCGTTCGTGTGGGGACGATCGCAAGCTGGCCGTGGTGATGTCTCTGCCCATCCGGTATCACGCCGAGCGGGCTTTAGGGCCGAGGTTCACCTTGACGCAGTGGGGCCCCGTCCCCTATAGGCTCGCGCCTTCCACTGGACTCCGCTGGACTTCATCGAATTCACGCGCGGGTTTTTCGGGTCGACGGTCCAGGCCGCTCTTCTCGTAAAACCAACCGGCGCGTTTCATGTTCGCGGAACGATACGGGATACACGTCATGTCGCGCCGCTGCGAACTCACGGGCAAAGCCGTGCAGGTCGGCCACCTCGTCAGCCACTCGAACCACAAGACCAAGTGCCGGTTCCTGCCGAACCTGTGCAACGTCACGCTCACGTCGGACGCGCTGAACCGCCGCGTTCGCCTGCGCGTCACCGCCCATGCGCTCCGCTCGGTCGAGCACCGCGGCGGCCTCGACGCCTTCCTCGTGAAGGCTCGCGAGATCGAGCTGTCGCAGACCGCGAAGCTCCTCAAGCGCGAAATCCAGAAGAAGCTCGGCGAGACCGCCGCCGCTGAGCCGGTCGCCGCCTGATCCAGGCATGCTGCGGCCCTGCCGTCGGCGTGATCCTTTCAGGACTTGATGTCGACAGCCGCCGAGTGCCCCGCGCATCGGCGGCTTCGCCATGTCTGGAATGATCGATGACCGCGCTCACGCTCGTCGTTCCGATCTTCGGCCTCGTGGTCATCGGCTGGTTCGCCGCGATCACCGGCCTGCTCTCCGAGCGCGTCAGCGAGGGCCTCTCGGAATACGTCTTCGCCATCGCGGTGCCGGCGCTGATCGTCGCGACGCTGACGCGGCCGGGCATGAGCGGCGAGATCGCCTGGGGCTACTGGTTCAGCTACTTCGGCGGCGCCGCGATCGCCTGGGGCGCCGGCTCGCTCATCGGCATACGCCGCGAGGGCGTCGAGCGGCGCGGCGCGATCCTGCACGGCTTTGCAGCGAGTCAGTCGAACACGATCTTCGTCGGCGTGCCGATGATCCTGCAGGCCTATGGCGAAGCCGGGGCCTTCCCGCTCTTCATGCTGCTCGCGGTGCACCTGCCGCTGATGATGGGCGCGGCCACCTTTCTGATCGAATCGGACGGCGAACGCTCACTCGTCCAACGGCTCAAAGGCCTCGGCCTCGTGCTGGTGAAGAATCCGATCTTTCTGGCGCTCGCCTTCGGCATGGCCCTGAAGATCGCCGGCGTCGCCCCCGCCGGCATGGCCAAAGCGCTCGTCGACGATCTCGGCGGCACGGCCTCGACCTGCGCCCTGATCGCGCTCGGCGCCGGACTGACCCGCTACCGCGTGCTGCACGATCTCCCGGGCGCAAGCGTCATCGCGGCCCTGAAGCTCGGGCTGCACCCGTTCGCCGTCTGGGTGCTGGCCTTCCACGTCTTCACGATGCCGCCGGCCTATGCCGGCGTCGCGGTGCTGTTCGCGGCCATGCCCGTGGGGATCAACGCCTACCTGCTCGCGGCGCGCTACCGGACCGAGCAGGGACTGGTCGCGGCCTCCGTGCTGGTCTCGACGCTGGCGGCGGCGGTGACGACGATCGGGTGGTTGCTGGTGCTCGGGAAGAGCTGACGCCTACCGTCGCCCACCCGCAGCCCGCCGCGCAGGCCGACGCGGCGACGCCCCCCCTGCCGCGTCCTCCTCGAACAGCTCCGCCAGCTTCTCCGTCATCGCGCCACCGAGCTCTTCGGCGTCGATGATCGTCACCGCACGCCGATAATACCGCGTCACGTCGTGGCCGATACCGATCGCCATGAGCTCCACGGGGGAGCGAGTCTCGATCTCCTCGATCATCCAGCGCAGGTGGCGTTCGAGGTAATTGCCGGGGTTGACCGACAGGGTCGAGTCGTCGACAGGAGCGCCGTCAGAAATCACCATCAGGATCTTCCGCTGCTCGGGGCGACCGAGCAGGCGCTTATGGGCCCAATCGAGAGCCTCGCCGTCGATGTTCTCCTTGAGCAGCCCCTCACGCATCATCAGCCCGAGATTCTTGCGGGCCCGGCGCCAGGGAGCGTCAGCGCTCTTGTAGATGATGTGGCGCAGGTCGTTCAGGCGGCCCGGGGAGGGCGGCTTGCCGCCGGCGAGCCAGGCCTCGCGAGACTGCCCACCCTTCCAGGCACGGGTGGTGAAGCCCAGAATCTCGACCTTGACGCCGCAGCGCTCGAGCGTGCGGGCGAGGATGTCGGCACAGGTCGCGGCGACCGTGATTGGCCGGCCGCGCATCGAGCCTGAATTGTCGAGCAGAAGCGTCACCACCGTATCGCGAAAGTTCGTGTCCTTCTCCTGCTTGAAGGAGAGCGGCTGGAACGGATCGGTGACGACGCGCACGAGCCGGGCCGGATCGAGCTGGCCCTCTTCGAGGTCGAAGTCCCAGGCGCGGTTCTGCTGTGCGAGGAGCCGCCGCTGCAGGCGGTTGGCGAGGCGTCCCACCACGCCCTGGAGGTGCGCGAGCTGCTTGTCGAGATAGGTGCGCAGCCGCGAGAGTTCGTCGGCGTCGCAGAGATCTTCCGCGTCGATCTCCTCGTCGAAGCGCGGATTGTAGACCTTGTATTCCGGGCCGCGCAGCTCGTTGGCGCGCGGGCCGGGGGGACGCATGGATTCGGAGGCCTGCTCCGACTCGGAATCCTCGGCATCGTCCGGCAACTCGCCCGAGGGTGCGTCGGCGTCCTCGGTGGAGCCGTCCTCCATCTCGTCGGAGGACTGGTCGGTGACCTCGACCTCGGCGCGGTCGCCCTGCGACTGCTCCTCGGCCTCACCCTCGCTCGGCTGCTGCTCGTCGTCTTGGGCTTCGGCGTCGTCCTCGCTGTCGTCGTCCTCGGGGTCGAACGGCGTCTCGTCCGCCATGTCGAGGGAGGTCAGCAGGTCGCGCACCGAACGGGCAAAGGCGCGCTGGTTCTCCAACGAGCTCATCAGCCCGTCGAGGTTCGGTCCCGCGCGCTCCTCGATATGCTCGCGCCAGAGCTCGACGATCTTGCGGGCCGCAGCCGGCGGGCGCTGGCCGGTGAGGCGTTCGCGCACCATCAGGGCGACCGCATCCTCCATCGGGGCGTCGGCCCGATCGGTGATGTCCTCGTACTTGCCGCCGCGGTGGTAGCGGTCCTCCAGCATCGCCGTGATGTTGGAGGCGACGCCAGCCATGCGGCGCGAGCCGATCGCCTCGACGCGGGCTTGCTCGACGGCGTCGAACACCGCACGGGCGGAGGCGTTCTCGGGCGCCAGACGCCGGTGCACGGCGACATCGTGGCAGCCGAGGCGCAGCGCCATGGAATCCGAGTGGCCGCGCAGGATCGCCACGTCCTCGACGGACAGCTTGCGCGCCGGCTCCGGCAGGCGGGCCTTGTCGCCGAGCAGAGCCGGGCGGTCGCTGGCGTAGGTGACCTCGATCTCCGAACGCCGCGCGATCGCCCGCAGGCACCCGGCCACGGAGCGCTTGAGCGGCTCCGCGACGGGCTCACGACGGTCGGCGGCCTTGCCGCGGTTGGGAATGGCCATGACTCAGCCCTCGCCGTCGAGCGCGAACGGCCGGTTCAGAATATCGTCCCAAGTATAGGGACAGGCGGCGGGCAGCGTATCGATCTTGCGCCTCATCTCGCGTGCGGCTCGCAAACGGCCAAGCCGGAACGCGTTCTTTACGGCCTCGTCCCTGCGGGACTTCAGGCCCGGATTCTTGGAGAGCTGGATATCAACCCGAACGCGGTGCTCGGCGATGCTCAAGGTCCAACTTCGGCTGCGCTTCTCGGGCTGATGATCCCACTTCAGCATGTGCAGGACGACGAGTTCGAGGGCGCTCTGAAGCCGGAAGTATTGCTCCGCGCCCACGTCGCTCAGTTCCTCCGCCACGTTCTCGAAATCGATCTCCTCGAAGCGCTTGGCACGGAGGAGCGCGACCTGTTCCCCGACCCAAGTATAAAGGTCGTCCTCATACGGGGTCGGGCGCGGGCGCTTCTCCGTCCGTGCCACGCGCTTCGAGGGCTTCAGGGCCGTATCGGACATAGCTCCTCGCGCGTGCCTATCAGCTCAGCTCAACGCAACGTTCACCGCGCTCTCCGGCAGTTCCTTGCCGAAGGCACGCTGGTAGAACTCGGCGACGAGCGGGCGCTCCAGCTCGTCGCACTTGTTCAGGAAGGTGACGCGGAAGGCGAAGCCGATATCCTTGAAGATGTCGGCGTTCTCGGCCCAGGTGATCACCGTGCGCGGGCTCATCACCGTCGACAGGTCGCCGTTGACGAAGGCGTTGCGGGTCAGGTCGGCCACGCGCACCATGCGGTTGACGAGGTCGCGGCCCTGCTCGTTGCGATAGTGGACCGCCTTCGACAGCACGATCTCGACCTCGCGGTCGTGCGGCAGGTAATTCAGCGTCGTGACGATCGACCAGCGGTCCATCTGGCCCTGATTGATCTGCTGCGTGCCGTGATAGAGGCCCGAGGTGTCGCCGAGGCCGACCGTGTTGGCGGTGGCGAAGAGGCGGAAGGCGGGGTGCGGGCGGATCACGCGCTTCTGGTCGAGCAGCGTCAGCCGGCCCGAGACTTCGAGCACGCGCTGGATCACGAACATCACGTCGGGGCGGCCGGCGTCGTACTCGTCGAAGACGAGGGCGACGTTGTTCTGCAGCGCCCAGGGCAGGATGCCATCCTGGAAGGCGGTGACCTGCTTGCCGTCCTGCAGGACGATAGCGTCCTTGCCGACGAGGTCGATGCGCGAGATGTGGCTGTCGAGGTTCACCCGGACGCAGGGCCAGTTCAGCCGCGAGGCGACCTGCTCGATGTGGGTCGACTTGCCGGTGCCGTGATAGCCGGTGACCATGACGCGGCGGTTGCGGGCGAAGCCGGCCAGGATCGAGAGCGTGGTCTCGCGGTCGAAGATGTAATCCTCGTCGCGGTCCGGCACATGCTCCTCGGCCTTGGCGAAAGCCGGCACCTTGAGGTCGAGGTCGATGCCGAAGGCCTCGCGGACGGAGACTTCCCGATCGGGGAGCGAGGCGTACGTGTCGTCAGAAAGCATGAAAGGCCTCTTTGGGGCGCGGGCGTCGGCGAAAGCTCGCCAGCGCACGCGTCCGCATCTGTTCGTTGACATCCGCCCGGCTCCGGGGAGAGCCGCTGGATGGACGGGCTGCAGACGTCATCCTTAGTCGCCGCTCCCGGCGGACGCCAAGGGGTCGGGCAGGATATAGTCCCCCGCGCGCCGATTGCCGCCCCTGCGCGGTCGCATCCTTCATGCCGTGAACGCGCAGGGGCGGCGCGTCTCAGCAGAGGTTGGCCGCACGCAGCACGTCGTGAGCCCGGATGATGTCGCGCAGGCGGTCCTCGAAGGAACGGTCGCCGCCATTCGCGTCGGGGTGGAAGCGCTTCACCAGGGTCTTGTACTGCGCCTTGATCGCGGCGGTATCGGCGGTGTCGTCGAGGCCGAGCACGTCGAGCGCCTTGCGGGCGGCCGGCGAGAGACGCGGCCGCATCGGCTCGGGCGGCGCACGGCGCTCCTTGCCGGCGACGCCGGCCGCGCGCAGCACGCCCAACGGGTCGGCATAGGCCCAGTCGCGCTCGGTCTCGGGCTTCTTGCCCTCGGCGGGACGGCCGCCGGTGCCCATGGCCCAGGTCGGGCGATGGCCGATCACGGCGTCCTTCTGGAAGGCCTGGACGGCGTCGTCGTTCATGCCGTCGAAGTAGTTGTAGGAGGCGTTGTAGGCCCGCACGTGGTCGATGCAAAAGCGGTGGTACTGCCCCTCGTGCTTGCGGCCCTTGGGCGCGCGATAGAGCCCCGCATGGGTGCAGCCGGGCACCTCGCAGAGCGCATCGCCCGTCGCGGTCTGCCCGGCGCTCGCCTTGCTCGATCCTTTGCCGCGGCCCTTCGCGGAGCCCGTCTTCGGCTCGTCGCAGGTCGGCTTGATGCGGATGCTGTCGAACAGCGGCGAGTTGAGATCCATGACGACGCGATTATGAGGGGACGGACCGGAGACACAAGCCCGGCGGGCCTGATGACGCATGCAGGGTTTCGGGGTTGACGCTCCGACCCTCCCGCCGGCCCCGAAACAGGTGGAGACGACGATGACCGGGCAGGGCACATTGAAGGATTGGATCGGGCAGACGCTGCAGGCGGAGCTCACACCGAGCTTCCTCGACGTCGTCGACGAGTCCCACCTCCACGCCGGCCATTCCGGCGCCCGGCCGGAGGGCGAGACGCATTTCCGGTTGGATGTCGTCTCGGCGGCCTTCGAGGGCAAGAGCCGGGTCGAGCGCCACCGCCTCGTCAACGGCGCCCTTGCGCCGGCCTTCGAGCGCGGCCTGCACGCACTGGCGCTCAAGGCCCGCACGCCGGCCGAGGCGGGCTGAACCCGTCCGATGGCGCTCCAATGCACGCCACAGATCGCCATCGACGAGGGTGAGCTCGAAGAAAATTTCGTGCGCGCCTCGGGGCCGGGCGGGCAGAACGTCAACAAGGTCGCGAGCGCGGTTCAGCTCCGCTTCGACGTGCGGCGCTCACCTTCGCTGCCGAACCCCGTCGCCCTGCGGCTGATGAAGCTCGCCGGCCGGCGGCTGACCGACGACGGCGTGATCGTGATCGATGCCCGCCAGCACCGAACCCAGGAGCGAAACCGGGCCGATGCCCGCGAGCGCCTCGCGGCACTGGTCGCGGAGGCGGCGGTGCCGCCAAAGCCCCGTCGTCCGACGAAGCCGACGCTGGCCTCGAAGACGCGCCGGCTCGAAAGCAAGAGCCGGCGCGGTGCGGTCAAACGCCTGCGCGGAGACGCAGGCAGCGATTGAGGCTCAGCGCGTCGTCGGCGGCGAGTCGGGATGCGCGTCGGGCTGCGGCGCGTTATCGCTGGACACGTACTTGCTGCCCGGCAGTGCCAGCGTCAGGCCAAGGGACACGACCGCGAGAAACGCCGCAAAACCCGCGGGAAACAGGAACGCGGACTCGCCGTAGAGGTGGTGCAGGAAGCCGCCGCCGATCGCGCCGCCGGTGAGGCCGGCCCAGAGCGGCGCCTGAAGCCAGAACGAGGGCGCCGGCTCGTGCAGGAGCATGTTGGCGAGGCCCGCGCCGAAGCGCACCACCGTGCCGGTGACGTAGGTCAGCGCCAAGCTGCGGCCGGCCTCGTCCTGCAGCGTCGCGTTCTGGATGCCCAGCGCCAGCACGATCGGATAGGCGTGGAGCGGGAAGGCGTCTAAACCGACCGGCACGTACAGGCCGACGGCGAACAGGCCCGCTTGAATGATCAGCAGCGTGGACAGCCGCCAGCGGCCGGACCAGGCGGCGATCAGCGTGCCGAGGAAGGCGCCGAAGCAGAACATCGCGATGACGCTGCCGAAGCGCGTCGTGCCGGTCCAGTCGAAGCTCGACACCGAGACGCCGAAGCGCGTGGTGTTGCCGCTCATGAACGACATGAAGAGCTGGGAGAATTCGAGGAAGCCGATCGAATCTGCAGTACCCGCCAGGGTTGCAAGAGCGACGGCGAATGGGATCCGTGTCGTCGCACTGGCAGGAAAGGCCTTCTCCGACATTCAACTCCTCCGATGAGCTCTGCTTCACTTGGCTAAAGCCAAGCTTGTACCGGCTGCGGCCAAGCCTGCAAACGGCAGATGGCGGCGATGGGTTCACCGCCAAAAATAAAACTTCTGCGGGATGATGCAGCCGCGGTCGATCGTGCACAACCTGGCGCTAGCAGGGTTTGCGCAGGACTGCGATCCGTCCCGGCACATTCTGCCCCCGCTCCTGCCGCACGGCCGCCGGCGGCATCGCCGCAAGAGCGAGGCCAGTGCCCTCCACCGCCGCGCGTAGATGGGCATCGCCGTGGGCGTAGCGGCCATCCGATCCGAGAACGACGCCCGCGCCCTCATGCGACTGCACCGAGACGAGAGCGAGCGCGCCCGGCTGAAGGACCCGGCCGATGCCGGCGAAGACCGGACGCAGGTCCGGCAGGTAGATCAGAACGTCGGCCGCGACGACGAGATCGGTGCTTCCGCGCGGCTGCCCGGCGAGAAAGGCCGTCAGCTCGCCCTCGACCACGCGCGCATAGAATCCGCTGCGTTCGGCCAGCGCGAGCATGGCGGGGGAGAGGTCGATTCCGGTCAGGTGACCGACCCGGCCTGCGAGCGCCCTGCCCATCAGCCCGGTGCCGCAGCCGAGATCGAGCCCGGTCGCGAAGCCGTCCGGCGCGTCGGGCAGCGCGTCGAGCGCCGCCACGATCAGTTCGGGTCCGCGATAGCCGAGAGCGCCGACGAGGTGGCGCTCGAAGCGCGGCGCGTAACCGTCGAACAGCGCCCGCACATAAGCCGGCGTGATCGCGGCGAGCGCGTCGCCCGTGCCGAGGCCGGCGAGATGAAGACGCGCGCCGAGAGAGTCGTCGGGGTCGATGTCGAGGGCGCAGGCATAGGCCGTGCGGGCAGCCTGCTCGTCGGCCGGCTCCGTCGACGTCACGAAGCGGGCCTCCCGCGCCCGTCCCAGCAGGAACCAGGCCGGCGCGTAGAGCGGCACGAGTTCCAATGCCTGCTCGGCCATCTCGACGGCCGCCTGCGCGTCGCCCTCGGCAAGGCAGTCGCGCGCATAGGCGAAGCGGCGGTCGGCGAGGATGTCGCCGGAGGAATGCTGGCGGGACATGTGTCGGGTACGGGGTGCTGAGCGTGTGGCGCCCCCTATATGCGCCCCGATGCCGATCAGCGCCTCCGAATTGCTCACCCTGACGCGGGAGGGCCTGTATTGCCCGCTCGGGCGCTTCCACGTCGACCCGACCTGGCCGGTGGAGCGCGCGCTCATCACCCACGGCCATGCCGACCATGCCCGCTCGGGCCACACCCACGTGCTCGCCACACCCGAGACCCTCCGGATCATGGCCGTGCGCTACGGCGCAGATTTCTGCGAGACCCGGCAGGAGGCTCGCCTGGGCGAGGCCATGCAGATCGGTGACGTCACCGTGCGGTTCGCACCGGCCGGGCACGTCCTGGGTTCGGCGCAGATCGCCATCGAGAAGGACGGCAAACGGATCGTGGTCTCGGGCGACTACAAGCGCGCGCCGGACCCGACCTGCCTGCCCTTCGAGGTGGTGCCCTGCGACGTCTTCATCACCGAGGCGACCTTCGGGCTGCCGGTGTTCACGCACCCCGATACGCGCGGTGAGGTCCGCAAGCTGATCGACTCGGTCGCCCTGTTTCCCGAACGCGCCCACATCGTCGGCGCCTACGCACTCGGCAAGGCGCAGCGGGTGATGGCGCTGTTGCGGGAGGAGGGCTGGGACCGGCCGATCCACCTGCACGGCGCGATGGAAAAGCTGACCGAACTCTACAAGCAGGAAGGCATCGACCTCGGCGAAACGCCGAAGGTCGCCGCCGCCGAGCGAAAAGATCTGCACGGCGCCATCGTGATCTGCCCGCCCTCCTCGATCCAGGACGTCTGGTCGCGAAAGTTTCCAGACCCCGTCACGGCCTTCGCCTCGGGCTGGATGCGGGTGCGCGCCCGCGCCCGCCAGAAGGGCGTCGAGCTACCGCTGGTCATCTCCGACCATTCCGACTGGCCCGACCTCTGCCGCACCATCCGCGAGACCGGCGCAGAGGAGGTCTGGGTGACGCACGGACAGGAGGACGCGCTGGTGCATTGGTGCGGCACGGAAGGGATCAAGGCGAAACCGCTGCACCTGCTGGGTTATGGCGACGACGGCGAGGCCGAGCCCGATCCGGCGCAAGGCGCCGAGACCGCCGAGGCCTCGGCATGAACCGCTTCGCCCACCTTCTCGACCGCCTCGCCTACGAGCCGGGCCGCAACGCCAAGCTGCGCCTGCTGCAGGACTTTTTCGCGAGCACGCCGGACCCGGAGCGCGGCTGGGCGCTCGCCGCGATGACCGGCGGGCTGACGTTTCGCGAGGCGAAGGCCGGCATGATCCGCGGGCTGGTCGAAGAGCGGATCGACCCGGTGCTGTTCCGGCTGTCGCACAACTACGTGGGCGATCTGGCGGAGACGGTGGCGCTGATCTGGCCGGGGCCGGAAGGGCCTCCCCCCTCTCCCCGCACGCGGGGAGAGGGTCGCGACGACCTTGTCGTCGGCGCGACCAGCCCGAAGGGCGAAGGTGAGGGGGCTTCGCCGGAGGAGGCACTTTCGGATGCGCCCCCTCACCGTCGCCTGCCGGCTCGCTCTGCCGACGACAAAGTCGGCAGAGCCCTCTCCCCACCAAAATCGGGCATGCCCGATTTTGGCAGGCAAGAGCAGATCTCGGACAAGCCCGAGATCTGGGCGGGGAGAGGAGACGCACACCCCGCGGGCGTTGGTTCACCAGGCCCCGGTCACAACAACCCACCCCCGCACGTCCCGACCCTCTCCGAAGTCGTCGAGACTCTGGCCACCACCGCGAAAAAAGACCTTCCCGGCCATCTCGCCGACTGGCTCGACGCCCTCGACGAGACCGGGCGCTGGGCGCTCTTGAAGCTCGTCACCGGCAACCTCCGCGTCGGCGTCTCGGCGCGGCTGGCCAAGACGGCGGTCGGGGCGCTGGGCGGCCACGAGGCGGATGCGGTGGAAGAGGTCTGGCACGGGCTGGAACCGCCCTATGCCGGGCTCTTTGCCTGGGTCGAGGGCCGCGCCGAGCGGCCGGAGACGCTCAACCCGGCGCCGTTCCGTCCGCCGATGCTCTCACACCCGATCGAGGACGAGGCCGACCTCGACAAACTCGACCCAGCCAATTTCTCGGCCGAGTGGAAGTGGGACGGCATCCGCGTGCAGCTCGCCGGAGGCCGTGACCGTGAGGGCCGGCACGTCGCC
The DNA here is from genome assembly GCF_008040035.1 of Methylobacterium sp. WL9. Lineage (NCBI taxonomy): Bacteria > Pseudomonadati > Pseudomonadota > Alphaproteobacteria > Hyphomicrobiales > Methylobacteriaceae > Methylobacterium > Methylobacterium sp. WL9. The sequence goes on along the minus strand of NZ_VRVE01000064.1, from coordinate 5,041 downwards.
AAGGTCTATTCCCGCACCGGCGAAGACATCACCGGAGCATTCCCGGATCTCGCCGAGGCCGTGACCTTCGAGGGCGCGATCGACGGAGAGTTGCTGATTCTTCGCGAGAGCCGGGTGCAGAGCTTCAACGTGCTGCAGCAGCGGCTCAACCGGAAGGCGGTGACGCCGAAACTCCTGGAAGAGTTTCCGGCCCACGTCCGCGCGTACGATGTTTTTGGAAGCGACGGCGAGGACCTGCGCCCGCTGCCGTTCACGGAGCGGCGCGCCGCGCTGGAAAAACTCGTGAGGAAACTCGATCACGCGCGGATCGATCTCTCGCCGCTCGTACCCTTCGCGACCTGGGACGACCTCGCCGCGGCGCGGGCCGATCCGGCCTCGGCCGGGGCCGGCGCGGATGCGGACGCCATCGAGGGCGTGATGCTGAAACGCGTCGACAGCGCCTACCAGCCCGGCCGCCCCAAGGGCCCGTGGTGGAAGTGGAAGCGCGAGCCCTTCGTCGTCGACGCGGTGATGATGTACGCGCAGCGCGGGCACGGAAAGCGCTCGTCCTTCTATTCGGACTACACCTTCGGCTGCTGGCGCGCGGGCGCGGACGGCGCGGAAGAGCTCGTGCCGGTCGGGAAAGCCTATCACGGCTTCACCGATGCCGAGCTGCAAAAGCTCGACCGCTACGTCCGCAACAACACCACCAAGCGCTTCGGCCCGGTGCGCGAGGTCGGCCATGGCCGCGAGGCCGGCCTCGTGCTGGAGATCGCCTTCGAGGGCGTCCAGCGCTCGACCCGACACAAGTCGGGCGTGGCCATGCGCTTCCCCCGCGTCAGTCGCATCCGCTGGGACAAGCCGCCCGCGGAGGCCGACCGGGTCGAGGCGCTGGAACGGATTCTGGAACGTGGCGAACGCGAGATCGCGCCGGGCGCGACGATGGAGACGAAGATATGAGGCAGGCGGGCAAGATCGGCGCGATCGAGGGTTTTGCGAGCGGCCCCGTGACCCGGCAGGCGAGCGCCCGGTTCACGGTCTCGACGCCGGGCCAGGGTTTCACGGACGTCACGAGCGCGGTCGCCGCCTTCGTGCGCGAGAGCGGCCTGCAGACCGGCCTCGTCACGGTGTTCTGCCGGCACACCTCGGCCTCCCTCACCATCCAGGAGAACGCCGACCCGGACGTGCAGACCGACCTGATGACGGCGCTGGACGGCCTCGCCCCGCGTCACGCGGGATACGTGCATGGGATGGAGGGGCCGGACGACATGCCGGCGCATATTCGGACGATGGTGACGGATTCGAGCGTGAGCATACCGCTGATCGACGGGCGGCTGGGGCTCGGGACATGGCAGGGGATCTACTTGATTGAGCACCGGGACCGGGGGCACCGGCGGGAGTTGTTGTTGAGCGTACTGGGAACCTGAATCGCAATCGTCATTGCTTCGCCGAGCCCGCAATGGCCAGATTCGAAGTGCGTTTCAGGCGCCGCCGGCCACGTACCGCGCAAACCCCTTCGCCCGCAGCGCGCATGCCGGGCACATCCCGCAGCCGTATCCCCAGGCGTGCCGCGCGCCGCGCTCGCCGAGATAGCAGGTGTGGCTGCCCTCCACGACGAGGTCGACCAGCGGCTTGCCGCCGAGGTCTTCGGCCAGCGCCCAGGTCGCGGCCTTGTCGAGCCACATCAGGGGGGTGTGGAGGACGAAGCGGCGCTGCATGCCGAGGTTGAGCGCGACCTGGAGCGCCTTGATGGTGTCGTCGCGGCAATCCGGGTAGCCGGAATAGTCGGTCTCGCACATGCCGCCGACGATGTGGCGCAGGCCCCGGCGATAGGCGAGGGCGGCGGCGAAGGTGAGGAAGACGAGGTTGCGGCCCGGCACGAAGGTGTTGGGCAGGCCGTCGGCCTCCATCGCGATCTCGGTCTCGCGGGTCAGCGCAGTGTCCGAGACCTCGCCGAGCGCCGCGAGATCGATGGTGTGGTCGCGGCCGAGCCGGCGCCACCAGGTCTGGTCGAGGCTCGTGAGGCCCTTGCGCAGGCCGGCGCGGCATTCGAGCTCGATGCGGTGGCGCTGGCCGTAATCGAAACCGAGGGTTTCGACGCGGGGGAAGCGGTCGAGCGCCCAGGCGAGGCAGGTCGCCGAATCCTGTCCGCCCGAGAACAGAACCAGCGCGCCGTCGTCAAAACCGTCAGTCGCCGTCATACTCCGCCCACGAAAGCGGCGTCTCGAACACCTTGACGGAGGAGAGGCCGGACAGCACCGGCTTGGTCTTATGCCAGATCCAGGCCGCGATGTGCTCGGCGGTGGGATTGGCGAGACCTTCGATCTCGTTGAGGCAGTGGTGGTCGAGCTGGTCGAGGATCGGCGCGAAGGCGCTCTCGACGTCGTAGAAGTCGATGACCCAGCCGCTGTCGCCGTCCACCGCACCGGAGACCTGCAGCTCGACGCGATAGGAATGCCCATGCATGCGGAAGCAGCGATGCGTCTGCGGCACGTTCGGCAGGCGGTGCGCCGCCTCGAAGGTGAAGGCCTGGGTGATCTTCATCGTGTCTCGTCCGGCGGCGCGACTCGATCGCGGCGACGCCTGGCATCTGAACTGAGCGACGAGCTTAGAGAAGGAAAATGGTGGAGCCTAACGGGATCGAACCGATGACCTCTTCCATGCCATGGAAGCGCTCTCCCAGCTGAGCTAAGGCCCCACTCTTTGCCGAAACGGTCTGGTATGTCCGTTTCGGTGGATCGCCCCGGCGGGAAGCCCGTCGGGGAGGGCGGTTCTATAAGCGGAGGGCCGGCGGAGACGCAAGCCCCTTTTCCGCTCTATTTTCCGACCCCGCCGCCTGTGCCTCGGCGGCAACAGGGCGGCCGGGTGTCAGCTGTCCTCGTCGTTGTCGCCGTCGTTCTCGACGAGATCCGACACGTCGTCGTCATCCTCCTCTTCGAGGAAGGTGTCGTCGTCGGTGCTGGTCGAAGACGAATCGTCGTCGTCGCCGTCATCGCCGTCGACCTTCGCATCGCTGTCCTCGCTCGCCTCGGCTTCGTCGAGGGAGACCACCTCCGGACGGCTCTCGTCCTCGTCTTCCTCGTCGTCATCCTTGCGGGACACGATCGGCGCGGCGACGCGGCCGCCGGCGGCCATCTGGAAGACCGTGCCGCATTTCGGGCAGGTCGCCGGATCGCGGGCGAGGTCGTAGAACTTCGCGCCGCAATTCATGCATTGGCGCTTGATACCGAGTTCCGGTCGGGCCACGGGCTGGAACCTCTGGAGGTCGTGTCGGGGGGAGCGCGGCCCCGTTAGTCGGCTCTGCCAAGCATGTCAAATATGCCTGCTCCGGCTGGAGAGATCGACACCGAGCCCTGCCGGTCCGGGCGGGATGTCCGGCGCGGATGACGGCGGCGCAGGCCCATGGTAACCGGCGCGGGTTCCGGGGCGCCGCGGCGGCCCGCATATCCCAGCAGAACCCCTCCCAGCCGAACCCCCGACGATTCCCGTGTCGCACGCCTCCGAGCCGCAGCCCGTCACCGCCTCGCCCGGAGCGCCGCTCCGCGGCACGCTGCGGCCGCCGGGCGACAAGTCGATCTCGCACCGCGCGATGATCTTGGGACTTCTCTCGATCGGCGAGACGCGGGTCGAAGGCCTGCTCGAAGGCGACGACGTCCTGCGCACGGCCGCCGCCTGCCGCCAGCTCGGCGCAGCCATGGAGCGCCTGGGCGACGGGCGCTGGGTGATCCGCGGCGTCGGCATCGGCGGCATGGGCGATCCGGCCGAAACGCTCGATTTCGGCAATGCCGGCACCGGCTCGCGCCTGATGATGGGCGTCGTCGGCGGTCAGCCGGTCACCGCGACCTTCGACGGCGACGCCTCTCTCCGCAAGCGCCCCATGCGCCGCATCCTCGATCCGCTCTTGAAGATGGGTACCGAGATCGTCAGCGAGGCCGAGGGCGGACGCGTTCCGCTGACCCTGCGCGGGCCGTCCGAGGCGATCCCGATCAGCTACGAGACGCCGGTTGCCTCGGCCCAGATCAAGTCGGCTGTGCTGTTCGCCGGGCTCAACGCACCGGGCGTCACCACCGTGATCGAGGCGGCCGCCACCCGCGACCACACCGAGCGGATGCTGCGCCTGTTCGGCGCCGAGGTCGCGGTGACGCCACACGGTCCCGACGGACACGGCCGCGCCATCGCGCTCACCGGTCAGCCGACCCTGCGCGGCACCGGTGTCGTCGTGCCGGCCGATCCGTCCTCGGCGGCGTTCCCCCTGGTAGCCGCCCTGATCGTGCCGGGCTCGGAGGTGACGATCCAGGGCGTGATGATGAACCCGCTGCGCACCGGCCTCATCGCCACGCTGATCGAGATGGGCGGCGATATCGAGCGCCTGAACGAGCGCGAGGAGGGCGGCGAGACCGTCGCGGACCTTCGCGTCCGCGCGAGCCGTCTCAGGGGCGTCGACGTGCCCCCGGAGCGGGCGCCGGCCATGATCGACGAGTATCCGGTGCTCGCCGTGGCCGCGGCCTTTGCCGAGGGCACCACGCGCATGAACGGCCTGCACGAGCTGCGGGTGAAGGAATCCGACCGGCTCGCCGCCGTCGCGGACGGGCTTGCCGCCAACGGCATCCCCCACAGGATCGAGGGCGAGGACCTGGTCGTCGCCGGCGACGGCACGGCCCCGCAGGGCGGCGGCACCGTGGCGACGCATCTCGATCACCGCATCGCCATGTCGTTCCTGGTGCTGGGCCTCGCCTCGCGAGACCCTGTTACGGTGGATGACGGCGCGATGATCGCGACGAGCTTCCCGAGCTTCACGCCGAGCATGCTTGCGCTCGGCGCCGCGATCTCGGAGTGACGTGCGTGCCGCTGGTCATCGCCATCGACGGGCCTGCCGCGTCCGGCAAGGGCACCCTCGCCAAGCGCCTCGCCCATCATTACGGGCTGCCGCATCTCGATACCGGGCTGCTCTACCGGGCGGTCGCCCTGCTGATGCTCGATGCCGGCGCGGACCTCGACGACGGCGGGGAGGCGGCCCGCACCGCCGCCCGCCTCGTCGCCGACCAGCTCGCCGACCCGCGCC
>NZ_VRVE01000063.1:0-25894 GCF_008040035.1 Methylobacterium sp. WL9 | reverse complement strand
TCCCGGATCCGGTCGTCCCGGCGACGGCCCTGCCCCTTCCCTCCCCGGAGGACTTGCTGCCCCGGATCCGCGCCCTCGCGGATGCGGGCGACACGGGCGAAGCTTGGCGCCTGCTGCGCGATGCCCTCGACGCCGACCCGACCGCGGCGCCCCTGCGCTACTATGAGGGCCTTCTCGCCCGCAGCCTCGGCCGCGAGGTGGAGGCTGAGCGGGCCTTGCGCGGCGCGCTCTTCCTCGACCGCGACTTCGTCATGGCCCATCTCCAGCTCGGCCTGATGCTGTCGTCGCTGGGCCGGCGTGCAGCCGCAATCCGAGCCCTCGACAACGCCCTGCGCCTCGCGCAAGGACTGGACCCGGATGCGGTCCTTCCCGAAGGAGACGGCGTGACGGCGGGCGATTTCGTGGTGACGGTACGCCGCGCGCTCGACGATCTCGGGCGGGTGCCGCGGTGAGCGAGACCGAGCGCCATCGCGCCCTGCTCGACCAGCGTTCGGCGGCTCTGGCTGCGCGCGGCCTTGCCGAGCGGCATCTCGGTGCGCGCGCGGACTTCCTGGTCTGCGCCGTGGGTGCCGAGCATTACGGATTTCCGATTGCGGCGACGGCGGCCGTGATGCCCGGGCGGCCCTGCACGGCGGTTCCCGGAGCACCCGCCGCCCTGCGCGGGATCGTTGCCCATGCCGGGATCATCGTCAGCGTCATCGATCTCGCCCACGTGCTGGGCCTCGGCCGCAACGGCGAGACCGTCGGCCAAGGCCACTTCCTGCGGCTCAGGGTCGACGGCCCGCCCGTTGCGCTCGCCGTCGATCGGGTCATCGGTCTGGCCAGCGTGGAGGCCGGCGCGATCGAGGCGCCCCCGCTGGTGGATGGCCGCGACGGCTTGGGCGCGGAGGCGGTTTCGGGCTATGCACCGGCGGGCTCGGATCGCGGCGGCTCCGTAAGCGACGGTTTCGCCATCATCGACCTGCAGCGCCTGCTGCGCCCATTCCTGTCCTGATGCGCTCGCGCGCGACGCCCGGAGCCTGACGTCACGTGTCGATCTCGATCGGAAACCGCATCCTGCTCGGCTTCGCCGTCATTACGGCAATCCTGGTCGCGCTCGGACTCTATGCCACCAGCCAGATCGGCACCGTTCGCGAAACGATCGACAGGATCGTTTCACGTGATCTGATGGTGCTGCGCCAGCTCGACGACCTCGGCAACCGGGCGCGCGACCTCGGCGTCCAGCGCCGCAACGCCGTGATCGCCGTGCTGATGCGCGAGCGCGGACGCAGCGTGAAGGACGAGGACTACTACGCTATCTGGCGGCGCACGGCCGCTGCCACCGACACGCTCTTCGCCGACCTCACGCGCATGTCCGGCGAGTTCCGGACCCAATCGATCTCGTCGGACCGCGCCGCCTCCTGGGAGCGCCTGAGCGGCGCGCTCAGGGACACGCTCCAGACCTACACCGTCTACCGCGACCGCAGCGACACGCAGCTCAAGGCCGTGACCGCCGCGGATTTCGACGCAGTCGAGACCATGAATGCCGAGGTCAGCCGCCTGTACGAGGCGACGGTCTCCGGCATCGACCAGACGCGTTCGGCGCTGGACGAGAGTATCGCGGCAGGCCAGCGCGGCGCCACCGGAACCTACGAGCGCAGCCGCCTCTCGATCATCCTGACGCTGATCGGCGCAGTGGCGCTCAGCCTGCTCGTCGCCTGGGCGATCACCCGCGCCGTCGTACGTCCGATCGAGGAGGTGATGACGTTCGTCGCGCGGATCGGAACGGGCGACCTCACCGTCCGCACGGCGGCCACCGGCAACGACGAGATCGGCCGGCTCGGCACCACCCTGAATGCGATGGTCGACAACCTCGCCGACCTCGCCCGCACCAACCGCTCGTCCACGGCCGACCTCAACGCCGCCGCCGCGCAGATCCGGGCCTCGGCCCAGGAGCAGGCGGCGAGCGTCGAGGAGCAGTTCGCCGCCGTCCAGGAGACCGCGGCGACGGTGGACGAGATCACCCATTCCGGCGCGCAGATCTCGAAGCGCGCCAGCGACGTGATCGCCACCGCCCAGGCCTCCGCCCAGAACGCCAAGGCAGGGCTACGTGCCGCATCGGACACGGCCAAGGCCATGGATGCGATCCGCGAGCAGGGCGAGGCGGTGGCCGGCAACATCGTTGCCTTGAGCGAGAAGACCCAGGCGATCGGCGAGATCATCACCACGGTGAACGACGTCTCGGAGCGCACGCACCTGCTCTCGCTCAACGCCGCCATCGAGGCGGCGGCGGCCGGAGAGAGCGGCCGCAGCTTCGCGATCGTCGCCGCCGAGATGAAGCTCCTGGCCGATCAGGCCAAGGGCGCCACCGTGCAGGTCCGCTCGCTGCTGTCCGAGATCCAGCGCGGCATCAATTCGTCGGTGATGCTCACGGAAGAGGCGGTCAAGCGCGCCGCCGCCGGCAAGCTCCGGACCGACGCCACCGTGCGCACCATCGAGGAGATGGCCGCGCGGGTGGAGGAGAGCGTCCAGACCTTCCAGCAGATCGTCGCCTCGACGAACCAGCAGCAGCTCGGCATCGAGCAGGTGATGGGGGCGCTCCAGAACATCCGGCAGGCCAGCCAGCAGACCGCGGCCGGCACCCGTGAGGTCGAGATGGCCTCGGCCAACCTCACCGAACTGGCGCAGGGCCTGATGACGCTCGCTGAGCGCTACAGGCTCTAGGGACACAGCCGCGCGCCGGGATGGACATCCGCCAGCAGCTTCTCGCCGCCTTCGAGGCCGAGCATCGCGAGCATCTCGACGCGATCCGCTCGGGCCTCGCGGCCGCGGCCGACGGCCGGCCGGCGGACTGGAACGACATCTTTCGCCGTGCCCACAGCCTGAAGGGCGCCTCCCGCGCCGTCGACCTGCCGCCAGTCGAAGCGGTGGCGCATCGCCTGGAAAGCCTGTTCGAGCGGATCAAGGGCGGCGAGCGCAGTCTCGACCGCGACACGCTGGCGGCGATCCATCTCGCGCTGGATCGCATCGAGGCCTTCGTCGCGGAGATGAAGGACGGTGCGCCGGTCATGCCGGCCGATGCACTCTCCGCCCTCGATCGCTGCCTCGCGGGTTCGCCGGCAGAGCCCGCCGTCGTCGAACCGCCGCCACCCGCGGTCGCCGTTTCCCCACCGAGCGCCGAGCTGTCGCTCGAGCCTGCCGCGGACACGGCGCGACAGACCGTGCTGCGGGTACCGGCCGCCGCGGTCGAAGCGCTGACCGGCGCGACGCACGGCCTCGCCAACGCCCTGTCCGACCAGGCCGCCATCGGCGACGGGCTCGCCGGCCTCGCGGCGACCGCCGCCGGCCTACGCAAGCGTGTCGAGGCGATGCGCTCGGAAAGCCGGGCACGCGATCCCGAGCGTGCGCGGGCCGATCTCGGCGAGGTCGAGGCGGCGCTGTCCGCGCTGATGCGCGATGCCCTCGATCTCGGCCGCCGGCACCGCTCCGGTGTGGCTGCCATCGACACGGCCTCGGCCCGGATCCGCGAGGAATCCGAACGGCTGGCATTGGTCCCGGCCGAGACCGCGTTCGGCGGGTTCGCGCGGGCGCTGCGCGAGATGGCACGCGCGGACGGCCGTGAGGTCGACGTCACCGTGCGGGGGCTCGATCTGCCGGTGGACCGGGGGATGCTGCAGGCCCTGCGCGACCCGGTACTGCATGTCCTGAGGAACGCCCTCGGTCACGGAGCCGAGCCGCCGGAGACCCGCCAACGCGCCGGCAAGCCGGCGGCGCTGGCGATCTTGTTCGAGGTCGAGGTGCGCGGCAGCCGCCTAGTGATCGGCGTCCACGATGACGGACGCGGTCCCGACCTCCTTGCGATCGAGACACGCGGGCGTGAGCGCGACCTGCTCGCGCCCGGCGACGAGCCCGATCCCGAGCGCCTGCTCTCTCTCGTCTTCGAACCCGGTTTCTCGACGGCCGCAGGCGTCGATACGCTGTCCGGGCGCGGCATCGGTCTCGCCGTGGTGGCCGAGGCCGCGCGCAGCATGCAGGGCAGCGTGCGGCTCTTGCCCCGCACGCCGCACGGCGCCTCGCTCATCATGAACCTGCCGCTCTCGGCCGCGCGGCGGCCGTTGCTGCTGGTCAAGGTTGGGGACGCCACCTTCGCGCTGCCGAGCGCTTCGGCCGAGGCGCTGCTGCGGCTCGCCCCCGGCGACCTCGATACGGTGGCGGGCCGGCCCGTCGCCCGTGTCCGCGTGCGCGAGGGCGGCTCCGATAGCGCGCTCACGCTGCCTGTCGCCAAGCTCGGCGATCTGATCGGCGCGTCCGCCCCGGAGGACGACGCAGAACCCTCCGCCCACGTGATCCTGCTTAGGTCGGGCGGCCGCCGCTGCCTGCTGCGCGTCGACGCGCTGCAGGACGTACGCACGCTGCTCGTCCTGCCCGCACCCGCGATCGGCGCGGATCCGGGCCTGATCGTCGGCACGGTCGTTCTCGGCAGCGAGACGCCGGTGCTGGTGCTCGATCCCGATGGTCTGATCGCCAGGGCCGAGACGCCCGCGTTGCGACCGCGGGCATTCGGTCCGAAAGCATACCCTGCCGGCCACGGAACGATGCCGGAGGCGCGACGTTCGACGATTCTGGTCGTGGACGACTCCATCACCACCCGCACCCTGGAGAAGAGCATCTTGGAAGCGGCCGGGTACCGCGTCGTCGTCTGCGTCGACGGGCAGGATGCGCTCGATCGGCTCCGCGCCGAGATCGAGCCCGTCGATCTCGTCCTGGCTGATGTCGAGATGCCGCGCCTCGACGGTTTCGGGCTCGTGAAGGCCCTGCGCGCCGAGACAGCCTTCGCGACGCTGCCCGTGATCCTGATGACCTCCCGAGGGGCGTCGGAGGATGTCGCACGCGGCCTCGAGCTCGGGGCGGATGCCTATCTCACCAAGCAGAGGTTCGATCAGCGCGAACTCTTGGACACCATCGGTCAACTGCTGTGAGTGACGGTGTGGCTGCCAGCGCCCGCGTGCGCGTGATGCTCGTCGAGGATTCCCTCGTCGTGCGCACTCTCCTCACCCACATCGTCGCGCGCGATCCGCGCCTGGAACTCGTCGGCGCCGTCGCCTCCGGCGAGGAAGCGCTCGCCGCGATCGACACGGTGCGGCCCGACGTCATCTCCATGGACATCCGGCTGCCGGGCATCGACGGCCTGGAGACCACGCGCCGGATCATGGCGGAACGCCCGACGCCGATCGTTGTCGTGGCCGATTCGGTCGAGGATTCCTCGCTCAGGATCTCGATGAACGCGTTGCGCGCCGGGGCCCTCTCCGTGGTCGAGAAGCCGGTGGCCACCACCAATGCCGGCTACGAGGCCGTGGCCGGCCAGATCTGCACGCAGTTGCGCATCATGGCCGCGGTGCCGGTGATCCGGCGCCGTCCGATCGGAACGGAATGGACCTCCCGCGGTGCCGGCGGCCCCTTGCGCGGAACCGTCCTGCCCGCAACCGATGCGCGGCCGAGCGTGCTCGCCATCGCGGCGTCCACCGGCGGCCCGCCGGCGCTGGCCAAGGTCATCGGCGCGCTCCCCGAAAACTTCCCGCTGCCGGTGCTGCTCGTCCAGCATATGGGCGCGGCCTTCATGGAAGGCTTCGCCGCTTGGCTCGACGGAGTCGTGGGTCTGCCGGTGGCGATCGCCAGGGAGGGGGACCGGATCATGCCGTCCCGCGTCTACGTCGCCCCCGGAGACCGGCACCTCGAACTCGGCCCCGGCCGCACGCTGCGGATCAGCGACGCCGCTCCGGTCGGCGGCCAGAGGCCGGCGGCGACGGTGCTGTTTCGCTCGGTCGCGCGCCAGGCCGGCGCGCGCGGGCTCGGCGTGCTGCTCACAGGCATGGGCGAGGATGGCGCGCTCGGCCTCCTCGACATGCACCGCGCCGGGGCCGCGACCGTTGCCGAGCACGAGAGCACGGCGGTGGTCTACGGCATGCCGGCGGCCGCCGTGCGCCTGTCGGCGGCGGGCAGCGTGCTGCCTCTCGACCACGTCGCCGGCCATATCCAGCGTCTCGCCCAGCAATCCGAGGGGGCCACGTGAGCGGGGCCGAGAACCGGGTGGACCAGGCGCCCCGCCTCCTCCTCGTCGAGGATTCCGAGACGCAGGCACTCGAACTGCGCCTGCTGCTCGAAGCCCAGGGTTTTGCCGTCGAGCGCTGCGCGACGGCCGAGGCCGCCCTCGACCGGCTCAACGAAGGTCTGCCCGACCTCGTCGTCGCCGACTACCACCTGCCCGGCATGAACGGCGACGAGTTCACCCGGCAGATGCGTCTGTCGCTGCGCACGCGCGCGCTGCCGGTGCTGATGCTGACCGGCGCGCAGGACGGCGAGCGCCAGGGGCTCGAGAGCGGCGCCGACGCCTACATCGCCAAGTCCGCCGACCGCGATCTGCTCGTGCTGCGCATCCGCGCTCTCCTGCGCGAGCGCAAGGGCGTCCATGCGGAGGCCGCCGGCGGCTCGGCCTTCCGGCGCGGGCGCATCCTCGTCATCGACGGCAGCGCCACCTACCGCACCTTCTTCGCCGGTTTGCTCAGCCAGGACGGCCATGCCGTCGAGACCGCCGCGAGCCGCGAGGCGGCGCTCGCCGCCCTCGACGCGCCCGACGCTGCGGTCGATTGCGTGACCGTCGACCTGATGGGCTATTCCTATGACGGGCTCGATCTCTGCCGCGAGATCGCCGCACGCCGCAGCGCAGGCTCCGATGCCGAGGGCGGACAAGCCTTCCATCTGGTCTGCGTGGCCGGCAGCGCGCCGGACAAGGCGCTCCTCGTCGCGGCATTCTCGGCCGGGGCCGACGACGTCGTCGCCAAGACCGACGGCGAGGTGCTGGCCATGCGCGTGCGCGGCCTCGTGCGCCGCCGTCTCCTGGAAGAGGACAACCTGCGCGTTGCCGGCGCGTTCGGCGCGCGCGAGCGAGCCCTGGAACGCGCCCGCGCCGAGGCCGAGGCGGCGGAGGCCCGCGCCGCCCTGGCCGACGCCCTGGAGCAGGCCAACCAGGATCTCGCGGATGCCAACCGCCGCCTCACCGACGCCCAGGCCAAACTCGTCCAGGCCGCCAAGATGGCCTCGCTCGGCGAACTCGTCGCCGGCATCGCTCACGAGATCAACAATCCGCTCGCTTTCATCCTCGCCCATCAGGGCACCGTCGAGCGGGTGCTCGGCGACATCCCCGAGCCCGAGGGCGATCCCGGCCGGCGTGCCCTGACCAAGGCCCGCGACCGGGTCGGTTCGATGCGGATCGGGCTGACCCGTATCCAGGACCTCGTCCTGAACCTGCGGAAGTTCTCGCGGCTCGACGAGGGCGAGCGGGCGTTGGTCGACGTGCCCGAGGCGATTGAGACGGTGCTCGCGCTGCTGCAGCACAAGCTCGGCGGCCGGGTCGCGGTGGTGCGTGATTTTCGCGGGCGGGAGCAGATGCACTGCACTCCGGCGCTACTCAATCAGGTCGTGATGAACATCGTCGGCAACGCGGCCGATGCGATCACCGGCGAGGGCACCATCACCATCGCGACCCTGGCCGAGCCCGATGCGGACGTGATCCGGATCAGCGATTCCGGCCCCGGCATTCCCGAAGCGTTGCGCGAGCGGATCTTCGAGCCCTTCTTCACGACGAAGCCCGTGGGCTCCGGCACCGGGCTCGGCCTCGCGATTGCGTACAGTGTCGTACAGGCGCATAGCGGCTCGCTCAGTGTGGAGGCGGCAGAGGGAGGCGGAGCCTGTTTCGTGATCGTCATCCCACGGCAGGCGGAGCCGGCATGAGCCACAGGGGCACGATCCTGGCCGTCGACGACGAGCCGGACATCCTGATCGCCATCGAGGACCTGTTCGAGGACGAGTACCGGGTCCTGACCAGCTCCAAGCCGGCTGAGGCGTTGGCGCTTCTGCGTGACGAGCCCGACGTCTCCGTCATCGTCTCCGACCAGCGCATGCCGGGGATGAACGGCGATGCGCTGTTGGCTGAAGCCCGCGCCTTCCACGATGCGCAGGCGATCCTGCTCACGGGCTATGCCGACATCTCGGCCGTGATCGCCGCGCTGAACAAGGGCGGCATCATCGGCTACGTGACGAAGCCCTGGGATCCGACGCTGCTGCGCACCACCGTGCGCAATGCCTACGAGCGCCACCGCCTCGCGCGCGACCTCGCGACGGAACGGGCGTTGCTGCACGGGCTTCTCAGCCATTCCGACGACGCGATCTCCTTCAAGGATTCCGCCGGCCGTCTCGTGCGCCTCAACGTCCGCAAGGCGACACAGCTTGGCCAGGAGCCGGCCGCCTGCCTCGGGCGGCCGGAGCGCGATTTTCGCGACGAGGCCAGCGCCAGCGCGATCGAGCAGGCCGATGCTGCGGCCATGGCCGCTGCCGTGCCGAACGAGATCATCCTCTCCCAGGGTCCGCTCGGTGCAGAGCGTTGGTCGAACATCGCCCGCGTGCCGATTCGCGGGGCCTCGGGCGCGATCGAGCACCTCGCCACGATCGAGCGGGACATCACCGAGCAGAAGGTGCTCGAGGCGCGTCTGCGCCAGTCGGACAAGATGCAGGCGCTCGGCACGCTGGCCGGCGGCATCGCCCACGACTTCAACAACTTGCTCACCGCCATCCTCGGCAGCCTCGAACTCGCCGGCCCCAAGATCGCCGACCAGCCGCGGGTGAAGCGACTCATCGACAATGCCACCGGTGCCGCGCAGCGCGGCTCGGCCCTGACCAAGCGCCTGCTCAGCTTCAGCCGCTCCGGCGACCTGCGCCTGCGCAGCGTCAACGTGAATGCGCTGATCGAAGGCATGAGCGACCTGTTCGGGCGCAGTCTCGGCGGCCTCGTGAGCGTCAAGACGGCTCTCGACCCCGCCTTGCCGCAAGCCTGCGTCGACCCGGACCAGCTCGAACTCGCGATCCTCAATCTCTGCATCAATGCCCGCGACGCGATGCCCGAAGGCGGCACCATCACGCTTACGACGCGCTCGGCCGTGCTCGGCGGAGATGCCGACCTCGCCGACGGCGACTATGCCGTCCTGACCGTCGCCGACGAAGGCACGGGTATTCCGCCGGAGCTGCTGGAGCGGGTTTGCGAGCCGTTCTTCACCACCAAGGCCGTGGGACAGGGCACCGGGCTCGGCCTCGCCATGGTCTTCGGTCTCGCGCAGCAGGCCAAGGGACGGCTGCGCATCACCAGCGAAGTCGGCACCGGCACACAGGTCGAACTCGCCCTGCCCCGCGCGGACGTGGCTGCCCTCGGCGCAGTAACGCCGGAGGCCGAAGCCCCTCCGGCGCCGGCGGCGAGCCCGGCCCGGATCCTGGTCGTCGACGACGACGAGGAGGTCCGGCACGTCACCGCCTCCTTCCTCAACGATTTCGGCTACACCGAGTCTGAGGCCTCCGACGGGGCCTCGGCGCTGGCGATGATGGAGCGCACGGCGTTCGATCTCGTCGTGGCCGATCTCGCCATGCCCGGGATGAACGGGATCGAACTCGCGGCGGAGGTGCGCCAGCGCTTCGCCGAGGTGCCGGTGCTGATTCTCACCGGACACGCAGAGGCCATGGCGATCCCCGAGGATCTGCCGGTACTGGCCAAGCCCTTCGAGTCGGCCGAACTGGCGCGCTGCGTCTCGTCGCTGTTATCCGCCTGACGGACATGAAAAAGGCGGCCACGAGGGCCGCCTTTTCCGAAAGACCGTATGCGCGAGGGGCTCAGGCCGCCTCGGACTCGCCGCCCTGCACCGGGCCTGAATCCTTGCCGCGGGCACTCACGTCGCGATCGACGAATTCGATGACGGCGAGCGGAGCGTTGTCGCCCTTGCGGAAGCCGGCCTTCATGATCCGGCAATAGCCGCCCGGACGGGTGGTGTAGCGCGGGCCGAGCACCGTGAAGAGCTTCTTGACCTGATCGGCGTCGCGAATCTGGCCCATGGCCAGACGGCGCGTGTGCACGCTGTCGATGCGGCCGAGCGAGATCAGCTTCTCCATGACCGGACGAAGATCCTTCGCCTTCGGCAGGGTGGTGATGATCTGCTCGTGCTTGATCAGCGCGGCAGTCATGTTCGCGAACATCGCCTTGCGGTGCTCGGTGGTGCGGTTGAAGCGGCGACCGCGAAAACCGTGACGCATGATGGCATTCCTTGTCTGATCGGCCGCCGTGCCACGGTACGGCCGGGCGCCTCGGGCGTGAGGCGATTGCTTAGCTCCGCTTGACCCCGCGGCGGGATTCTCTTGCGACTTCGACCCGGCGGTTCGGTGCCGGGTCGAAAAGACCAAACTGCCAGCACCGATGCGCGCCGCCAGATCCAGCCCGAGGCGGATTCGCCTGCGCCTCAGTAGTGCTCTTCGAAGCGCTTCGCGAGATCTTCGATGTTCTCCGGCGGCCAGCCGGGGATGTCCATGCCGAGATGCAGGCCCATGCCCGCGAGCACTTCCTTGATCTCGTTGAGCGACTTACGGCCGAAGTTCGGGGTGCGCAGCATCTCGCCCTCCGACTTCTGGATGAGGTCGCCGATGTAGACGATGTTGTCGTTCTTCAGGCAGTTCGCCGAACGAACCGACAGCTCGAGCTCGTCGACCTTCTTGAGCAGCGCCGGGTTGAAGGGGAGCTGCGGCGCGAGCGGCGCGGCCTCTTCCTTGCGGGGCTCCTCGAAGTTCACGAAGATCTGCAGCTGGTCCTGGATGATGCGCGCGGCGTAGGCCAGCGAATCTTCCGGCGAGATCGCACCGTTGGTCTCGACCGTCATGGTCAACTTGTCCTTGTCGAGATCCTGGCCCTCGCGGGTGGTCTCGACGCGGTAGCTCACCTTGGTCACGGGCGAGAACAGGGCGTCGACCGGGATCAGGCCGATCGGCGCGTCCTCGGGACGGTTGCGCTCGGCCGGGACGTAACCCTTGCCGGTGGCGACGGTGAATTCCATCCGGATCTCGGCGCCGTCGTCCAGCGTGCAGAGCACGAGGTCGGGGTTGAGGATCTGGATGTCGCCGACCACGCCGATATCGCCGGCGGTGACGAGGCCCGGGCCGGTCTTGCGCAGGGTCATGCGCTTCGGCGTATCCGTCTGCGAGCGGATGGCGATCGTCTTGATGTTCAGGACGATGTCGGTGACGTCCTCGCGGACGCCCGGGATCGACGAGAATTCATGCAGCACGCCGTCGATCTGGACCGAGGTCACCGCAGCGCCCTGGAGCGACGAGAGCAGCACCCGACGCAGCGAGTTGCCGAGCGTCGTACCGAAGCCGCGCTCGAGCGGCTCGGCGACGACGGTGGCGACCCGCTTCGGATCGTCGCCGGCCGCGACCTGCAGCTTGTTCGGCTTGATGAGCTCTTGCCAGTTCTTCTGAATGACCACGATCCTACCTCTCGTCGAACGCGCACGGCCGGCGTCCCGATCCGTACTTCGGCCGACCCATGCGCGCCCCCGCGCCTGAGCCAGTCCCTGAAGTTGTTACTGCCCTGACACCCAGAGCTCCGGCACGAAGCGGTAGGCACCGTCCTCGCGCACCACGTAACCGATAGCCGGAAACTCGAGATGCGAGCCGGAGATCAGCGTACGTTCGTCGGCTACTTGCGCCAGAATCCGCTTGCGCGTCTCCCGCGCCCGATCGCCGTCCACATCGAAACCCATGCCCGCCTCGGGATTGGCGAACTGGATCGCCGGCAGGTGGACGATATCGGTCCACATCAGAAGCGACCGTTCGCCCGACGTGATCCGGAAACCCGTATGGCCCGGCGTGTGGCCGGGCAGTGGAACTGCCGTGATGCCCGGCGCGATCTCGCCGCCGCGATGTTCGCGGACGCGGCCCTCGTAGGCCGACACGACCTTGCGGGCGTTCTCGAAATACGCCTTGGCGCCGTCCGGTGCCGCAGCCAGCGCCGCGTCGGGCAGCCAGTGGGCCGCCTCGTCGGCATGGAGCACGAGCTCGGCGTTCGGAAAACGGGCCTTGCCGTCATCCCCCAGCAAACCGCCGACATGGTCGGGGTGCAGGTGGCTGACGAGCACCGTCTCGATTTCCTCCGGCGAGATGCCCGTGGTGGCGAGAGCCGCCGGGACGCGACCGAGGGTGTCGGTCGGCGCGAAACCGCCGTAGCCCGCATCGATCAGGAGCGGCTTGCGGCCCGCGCCCGTGATCAGGAAGGCGTTCAGCGTGATCCGCGGTCTTGAAGGCCGAAAACCGGCCTCCTGCAGGCGGATCGCCTCTTCCGCAGAGATCCCCGCGACGAGGTTCTCGGCCGCATCCTGAAACCAGCCGTCATTGAGCACGGTGACCGTGAGGTCGCCGAGATTCCAACGCAACACGCCAGGGAGCGGCTTCGCACCGTCCGACACGGGTATCTCCTTCTGCCTCGTACCGATCAGACGCGACGGCGCTTCCGCGGGCGGCAGCCGTTATGCGGGATCGAGGTCACGTCGCGGATCGAGGTGACGGTGAAGCCGGCAGCCTGCAGCGCGCGAAGTGCGGATTCACGACCCGAGCCGGGGCCGGAGACCTCGACTTCGAGGGTGCGCATGCCATGCTCGGAGGCCTTGCGGGCAGCGTCCTCGGCGGCGACCTGCGCGGCGTACGGCGTTGACTTGCGCGAGCCCTTGAAGCCCATCGCGCCCGACGAGGACCACGAGATCGTGTTGCCCTGCGCATCGGTGATCGTGATCATCGTGTTGTTGAACGAGGCGCTGACATGCGCGACGCCCGAGACGATGTTCTTGCGTTCGCGCCGGCGGACGCGGGTCGGTTCCTTGGCCATCTGTGTTCTCTACCTGTCCTTCAAGCGCACCCGTAATTCCAGGTGCTCGGGATTCTTTTGGGAGTTGGCGGCGTGTCCGTGGAGCGCTCGCCAGCGAAGCCGATGCCCATAGCGGAACACCCGGCTCGACGTTCAGGAGGCCGAGCGAAGCACGGCCTCCCAATCGCGATAGATTACTTCTTCTTGCCGGCGATGGGCTTGGACTTGCCCTTGCGGGTACGCGCATTGGTGTGGGTGCGCTGTCCGCGGACGGGCAGGTTGCGGCGATGGCGCAGACCGCGGTAGCAGCCGAGGTCCATCAGACGCTTGATGTTCATCGAGACGTCGCGGCGCAGGTCACCCTCGACCATGTAGTCGCGGTCGATCGTCTCACGGATCTGGAGAACCTCGGCGTCGGTCAGCTCGTTGACGCGGCGCTCGGCCGGGATGCCGACCTTCTCGGTGATCTCGCCGGCGTTCTTGGCACCGATGCCGTGGATGTACTGAAGCGCGATGACAACGCGCTTGTTGGTCGGGATGTTAACGCCGGCAATACGAGCCAAGGGTCTTCTCCATGGTCGGCGCGGGCAATGCCCGGCCTGATGAACATGCACGCGTCCGGTGGAGGCCGGCCCTTGCGTGCGGTGCAAGATACGCCCGTAACGACAAATCGGCCCAAGAGCAGCCTCATTGAGGCGCCCCGGACCCGATCGCGGTCTGGACGAAGGAGGCCCGCCTAGCGCAGGCCTCCAAAGGTGTCAAGGGTTGTATCCTCGACGGTTCCGTTCAGGAGGCGACAGTCTGCCGGTAAGGTTCGAGGATCGCCTTGAGGTCGGCCGTCACCTCATCGATCGGCTTCATGCCGTCGACCTTCTGCAGGTGGCCGAGCCCGTCATAGTAATCCGACAACGGCGCGGTCTGCTTCTTGTAGGCCTCGAAGCGTGACTTGAAGACCTCCGGCGTGTCGTCCTTGCGCACCGGCTGGCCGCGGGCGGCCGTCTCCTCGGCGCGCTTGGCAATCCGGCCGACGAGGGCATTCTCGTCCACCACGAACTCGATGACGGTGTCGAGGTCGAGCCCCTTCGCCTTCAGCATCGCATCCAACGCCTTGGCCTGCTCCACCGTGCGCGGAAAACCGTCGAGGATGAAGCCGTTCTTGGCGTCTGGCTCCTCGACGCGGTCGGCGACGATGCCGACGACGACGGCGTCCGGCACCAGGCCGCCGCTCTCCATGATCGACTTCGCCTCAAGGCCGACGGGCGTGCTGGCTGCGACGGCGGCGCGAAGCATGTCGCCGGTCGAGAGCTGGGGAACCTCGAAGGCGTGCGTGATTCGCTCGGATTGGGTGCCCTTCCCCGCCCCGGGCGGTCCGAGCAGAATGATCCGCATGACGTCGTAATCCTCCTCAGGCCCGCCTCGCGGGCTCTTTCTTCCGTCTGGCAGGATAATCTACCGAAGGGCGAGAGAGGAACGGCTTTCATGCCGCCTCTCCCGTAGACCTTTGACTGAGAGACGACCGTCAGCGTCGACGCTGGTTGGTCGAGGCGCCGCGCAGCTTCGCCTTCTTCACGAGCCCCTCGTACTGGTGCGCCATCAGATGCCCGTGGATCTGGGCGACCGTATCCATGGTCACCGACACCACGATCAGCAGCGAGGTGCCGCCGAAGCCGAGGCTCGCCGAGGTATAGGAGGCGACGATCTCGGGCACGAGGCAGACGAAGGTCAGGTACAGCGCACCGATCACCGTGATCCGGGTGAGGATCTTGTCGATGTAGGTGGCCGTACGCTCGCCGGGCCGCTGGCCCGGGATGAAGCCGTTATGCTTCTTCAGGTTGTCGGCCGTCTCCTGCGGATTGAAGACGACGGCCGTGTAGAAGAACGTGAAGAAGATGATCAGCGCGGCGTAGAGCACCATGTAGAGTGGCCGGCCGTGCCCGATATAGGCGGTCAGCGTACCGAGGATCCCGCTCGAGCCCTGGCTCGCGGAGAAGCTCGCCACGGTAGCCGGCAGCAGCAGCAGCGACGAGGCGAAGATCGGCGGGATCACGCCCGAGGTGTTGAGCTTCAGCGGCAGGAACGAGGTCTGGCCCTCGTACATCCGGTTTCCGACCTGGCGCTTCGGGTACTGGATCAGCAGCCGGCGCTGGGCCCGCTCCATGAACACGATGAAGTAGACGAGGCCGACGGCGGCGAGCGTCGCGCCCAGCAGCAGGGCGGGTGAGAGCGCGCCGGTGCGGGTCAGTTCCAGCGCGCCGAAGATCGCGGCCGGCAGGTGGGCGACGATGCCGGCGAAGATGATCAGCGAGGAGCCGTTGCCGATGCCCCGCGACGTGATCTGCTCGCCGATCCACATCAGGAACAGCGTGCCGCCGGTCAACGTCAGGACGGTGGAGAGAATGAAGAACGGGCCGGGATTGATCACGGCGTTCGAGCCCTGGAGGCCGAAGGCGATGCCCCAGGACTGCACCAGTGCCAGCACCACGGTGAGGTAGCGGGTATACTGGTTGATCACCTTGCGGCCGGACTCGCCCTCCTTCTTGAGGGCTTCGAGCGTCGGGACGACCGAGGTCAGGAGCTGAACGATGATCGAGGCCGAGATGTACGGCATGATGTTCAGCGCGAACACCGCCATGCGCTCGACGGCACCGCCGGAGAACATGTTGAACATGCCGAGCACGCCGCCGGCCTGACTCTGGAAGTTCTTGGCGAACTGCTCCGGGTCGATGCCCGGAATCGGGATGTAGGTCCCGAGGCGGAACACGATGAGCGCACCGATCGTGAACCAGATCCGCTTCTTGAGTTCGTCGGCCTTCGCGATGGCGCCGAAGTTCAGATTGGCGGCAAGCTGCTCGGCGGCTGAGGCCATGTCACGGGTTCCCGAAGAATGCCGTCCGGAGGATCGTCAAAACGAATGCGGCGGCCGCGCGAGGTGCACGGGCCGCCGCAGGATGCCTGGACTTAAGCGTTGGCTCAGGCCGACGCAACAGACCCGCGATGGGCGACGCCCGACGCGAACTTGGTCGTGACCGAACCGCCGGCCTTCTCGACCGCCTCGACGGCGGACTTCGAAGCACGCGTGACCTCGAAGCTGAGCTTCACGGTCAGTTCGCCGACGCCGAGCAGCTTCACGCCGTCGCGAGCCCGGGCGATGACGCCCGCCTCGACGAGGGAATCGACCGTCACGGTCGCCGCCTTATCGAGCTTGCCGGCGTCGATCGCCTGCTGCACCCGGCCGAGATTCACCTCGTTGAGGTCGGTCGAGTACAGGTTGTTGAAGCCGCGCTTGGGCAGGCGCCGATGCAACGGCATCTGGCCGCCCTCGAAGCCTTTGATGGACACGCCGGTGCGGGCCTTCTGACCCTTCACGCCGCGTCCACCGGTCTTGCCCTTGCCGGAGCCGATGCCCCGGCCGACGCGCATCCGGTTCTTGGTTGCGCCTTCGTTGTCGTGGATTTCGTTGAGCTTCATCGCGCCCTCCTCAAGCCACGTCGCCGTGGACGCGCACCAGGTGCGCAACCTTGCGGATCATGCCGCGAACGGAGGGCGTATCCTCCAGTTCGGACACACGATGCAGCTTGTTCAACTTCAGGCCGATCAGCGTCGCGCGCTGAGAAGCCTCACGGCGGATCGGCGAACCGATCTGCTCGATGCGGACAGTCTTGGTAGCCATTCTGCCCTCCCCTTACGCCACTGCGGCTTCGGAGGTGTCGGCCGGATCCGAATCGCGACGGCGCGACTGCAGAGCGGACACCTTGAGGCCACGGCGCGCGGCGACGGAGCGCGGGCTATCCTCGTTCTTGAGCGCGTCGAACGTCGCGCGGACGAGGTTGTAGGGGTTCGAGGAGCCGAGGGACTTGGCGACGACGTCCTGCATGCCGAGGGTCTCGAACACGGCGCGCATCGGGCCGCCGGCGATGATGCCGGTACCCTGGGGCGCAGCGCGCAGGATGACCTTGCCGGCGCCGTGACGTCCGTTGACGTCGTGATGCAGGGTACGGCCTTCGCGCAGGGACACCCGGATCAGACCGCGCTTGGCGGCTTCCGTGGCCTTGCGGATGGCCTCGGGGACCTCACGGGCCTTGCCGTGACCGAAACCGACGCGACCCTTCTGGTCGCCGACGACGACGAGAGCGGCGAAGCCGAAGCGACGACCACCCTTCACGACCTTGGCGACGCGGTTGATGTGGACGAGCTTGTCCACGAACTCGCTGTCGCGCTCCTCACGGTCATCGCGGCGGCCGCGACCACCGCCTTCACGTTCACGTGCCATTTGTTTTCCACTTCATCTCACTGGCGCGGATCGTAACGATCCGCTCGCTCGATGGTCCAAATCCGCCGATCAGGGACGGGCGGTTCGTACCGGGTCCGGGCAGCGTCGGCCGCCCGGACAAGTCACGCAGGAATCAGAACTCGAGGCCGCCTTCGCGGGCCGCGTCGGCAAGTGCCTTGACGCGGCCGTGGAAGATGTAGCCCGAGCGGTCGAAGATGACCTTCGAGACGCCGGCAGCCTTGGCGCGCTCGGCGACGAGCTTGCCGACGGCCTGAGCGGCGGCGACGTCGGCGCCGGTCTTCAGGTCGCCCTTGATGCCCTTGTCGAGGCTCGACGCCGCAGCCAGCGTGGTGCCGGCGGCATCATCGATGACCTGAACGTAGATCTGCTTGGACGAGCGGAACACCGAGAGACGGGGCCGACCGTTTGCCGCTGCCCGAAGCGCACGACGCACACGCGCCTTACGCTTGATGAGGGCTTCGTTCTTCGTAGACATGATCGCCCCCTTACTTCTTCTTGCCTTCCTTACGGAAGATGAACTCGCCCGCGTACTTCACGCCCTTGCCCTTGTAAGGCTCGGGACCGCGATAGTCGCGGATCTCGGCGGCGACCTGGCCGACCTTCTGACGGTCGATCCCGGTAATGGTGATCTCCGTCGGCTTGGGCGTCACGATCGTGATTCCGGCCGGGATCTCGTATTCGATGTCGTGGCTGTAGCCGAGCGACAGCTTGAGAGCCTTGCCGGCCATGGCCGCACGATAACCCACGCCGGTGATCTCGAGCTTCTTCTCGAAGCCCTTCGACACACCTTCGACGAGGTTGGCGACGCGGGCACGCGACGTACCCCAAAGCGACCGCGCGACCTTCGACTGGTCCTTGGGCTGCACCGTGACGGCGCCGTCCTCGAACGCAACGATGACCTGCGAGGGCACCACGAACTCGAGCTCGCCCTTGGAGCCCTTCATCTTAACCGTCTGACCCGTGACCGTGGCGGTGACGCCGGACGGAACGGGGACGGGCTTCTTGCCTACGCGAGACATTGGCTGTCCTCCGGATCAGAACACCTTGCAGAGCACTTCACCGCCGACGTTGCGCTCGCGCGCAATGTGATCGGCCATGACGCCCTGCGGGGTCGAGATGATGGTGATGCCGAGACCGTCGGCGACACGCGGCAGCTCGCCAACCGACGAGTAGACGCGGCGGCCGGGCTTGGACACGCGCTGCAGAGAGCGGATCACCGGCTGGTTGTCATAGTACTTCAGTTCGATGGCGAACTCCGTACGGCCGTTACCGAGGTCGGTCACGGCGTAGTCACGGATGTAGCCCTCGGACTTGAGCACATCGAGAACGCTCTTGCGCAGCTTGGAGCCGGGCGTCTGGACGACGCTGCGGCGGCGAAGCTGGCCGTTGCGGATGCGGGTGAGCATATCACCCACGGGATCGTTGACCATGGTGGCTCCCCCTTACCAGCTGGACTTCACGAGGCCCGGGATCAGGCCCTTGTTGCCGAGCTCACGCAGGGCAATACGGGACAGACCGAGCTTGCGATAAAAGGCGCGGGGGCGCCCGGTGACCTCGCAGCGGTTGCGAACGCGAACCGGCGACGAATTGCGCGGCAGCTCGGCGAGCTTGAGACGCGCTTCGAAGCGCTGCTCCATCTCGTTCGAGGTGTCGTTGGCGGTGGCGAGGAGCGCCTTGCGCTTCTCGGCGAAGCGCTTCACGAGCGCCTTGCGGTGGTTGTTCTTCTCGACTGAGCTTTTCTTAGCCATCTGCTATCTCCGGTGTCCGCGTATGAGGGGCGTAGTCCTCACTGCCGGAACGGGAAGTTGAACTGGGCGAGGAGAGCCTTCGCTTCGGCGTCGGTCTTGGCGCTGGTCTGGACGACGATGTCCATGCCCCACACCTGCTCCGCCTTGTCGTAGGAGATCTCCGGGAACACGAGATGCTCCTTGAGGCCCATGGCGTAGTTGCCGCGACCATCGAAGGAACGCGGGTTCAGGCCACGGAAATCGCGGACGCGCGGGAGCGCGATCGTGATCAACCGATCGATGAACTCGTACATGCGCGCCTTGCGGAGCGTCACCTTGCAGCCGATTGGCATGCCTTCGCGCACCTTAAAGGTCGCGATGGCCTTCCGGGCCTTGGTGATCACCGGCTTCTGGCCGGCGATGAGGGCGAGGTCGGCAGCGGCCACGGTGGCCTTCTTGGAATCGGCAGTGGATTCGCCGACGCCCATGTTGATGACGATCTTCTCGATCTGCGGCACCTGCATGGGGTTCTTGTAGCCGAACTCTTCGATCAGCTTCTGACGAACCACCTCTTCGTAGTGCTTGCGCAGACGAGGCGTGTAACCATCCGGAGATGCCGCCTTGCGGGGCTTCGCCTTCACTTCGCCGCCGCCGGCAGCCTGGGCGATGTCCTTGGACTTCGCCTTGTCCTTGGCGCCGTCCCTGGGAGCACCCTTGGCCGGCTTGGTGTTCTTGGCATCAGCCATCGATCAGATCCCCCGAGCGCTTGGCGAAGCGGACCTTGCGGCCGTCGTCGAGAATGCGAAAACCGACGCGGGTCGGCTTGCCGTCCTTGGGATCGGCGATCGCGATGTTGGACAGGTGAATGGCGGCCTCCTTGGAGATGATGCCGCCTTCCTGGCTCTGCGTCTGCTTCTGGTGCTTCTTGACCAGGTTGACGCCGCGGACGAGCGCACGGCTCTCCTTCGGGATCACCTGGATCACCTCACCGGACCGACCTTCGTCGCGACCGGTCAGAACGACGACGGTGTCGCCCTTCTTGATCTTGGCGGCCATTACAGCACCTCCGGGGCGAGCGAGATGATCTTCATGTGGTTGCGGGCGCGAAGTTCGCGCGGCACGGGCCCGAAGATACGGGTGCCGACCGGCTCCTTCTGATTGTTGATCAGAACGGCGGCGTTCTTGTCGAAGCGGATCACGGACCCGTCGACACGCTTCACGGCCTTGGCCGTGCGCACGACGACCGCCTTCATGACGTCGCCCTTCTTCACGCGGCCGCGCGGGATGGCTTCCTTGACGGAGACGACGATGATGTCGCCGACGCCGGCATATTTGCGCTTCGACCCGCCGAGCACCTTGATGCACATCACACGACGCGCACCCGAGTTGTCAGCGACGTCCAGATTCGTCTGCATCTGGATCACGGAAGTGACCTTTCCTTGTTTCGGGCGGGTATCCGCACGCGGACGGTATTGTCCGGCGGACGACGCCTGATGGGGATTGGGGATCCCCGAATGTAACGGACCGCGCTTGCGTGGCCCGTAAAGGCCCCGGCGCGGTCACCGCGGTCGAAGGGTGCAAACACCCTTTTGAATGTCGCGAAGGTGCGGCGGATACTACGATCGATCCGACCGTGCAAGACCTAAAGCACCGCGTCGCGCTCTCACATCATGACGAACACACCGGCGAGCGGAGTGTCCGTCCAGCGCAACCGAACGAAAAACCGGCAGGGAGCCCGAGATCGGGCGACCTGCCGGTGTTTGCGATGGAAGAACCCGGACGCGTCGAAAACTCGGGATGCAATCCTCCCGGTAGACGATGGCCTCAGGCGTGGTCGGCGACCGGAGCCTGACCGGCAGCTTCCGCTGCGGCGGCCTGATCTTCGACCAGCTTCCACGTCTTGGTCTTCGAGTAGGGCCGCGACTCCTCGATGAACACCGTCTGCCCGGTCTTGGCGGAATTCGCCTCGTCATGGGCATGGTAGTGCTTCGAGCGGCGCACGGTCTTTTTCATGACCGGGTGGGTGAAGCGGCGCTCCACCTTCACGGTGATGGTCTTATCGGTCTTGTCGCTGACGACGGTGCCCTGAAGGACGCGCTTCGGCATGGTTGAAACTCCTCAGGCCTGAGCCGACGCGAGCGTCTTGTGACGCTGAAGCGTACGGACGCGGGCGATGTCGCGGCGAACCTCACGGACGCGGGCGACGTTCTCGAGCTGGCCCGTGGCACCCTGGAAGCGCAGGTTGAACTGCTCCTTCTTGAGCGCGATGAGCTCGTCGCTCAGTTGATCCGGCGACAGGGCGCGCAGATCCGACAGTCTCTGTGACGACTTCATGATCCCCTCCCCTCTCAGTCGGCGATTCGGGCGATGATGCGGGTGCGCACCGAAAGCTTGGCGGCCCCGAGGCGAAGCGCCTCGCGGGCTACGGTCTCGGCGACGCCGTCCACTTCGAACATGATACGGCCCGGGTGAACGCGAGCCGCCCAATACTCGGGCGCTCCCTTACCGGAGCCCATGCGGACTTCGGTGGGCTTGGCGGTGACCGGAACGTCCGGGAACACCCGGATCCAGACACGACCCTGACGCTTCATCTCGCGGGTGATCGCGCGGCGGGCCGCCTCGATCTGCCGCGCGGTAACACGCTCCGGCTCGACAGCCTTGAGGCCGAACGTGCCGAAGTTCAGGTCGTACCCGCCCTTGGCCGCGCCATGGATGCGCCCCTTGAACTGCTTACGGAACTTGGTCTTCTTGGGTTGCAGCATGGCAGCCTCTCAAAACTCTCCTAAGGCTCAGGCGATCAGGCGTGAGCGGGTTCGCGGCGGCCGCGGCCACCACCACCATCGCCGTCACGATCGCGACGTCCGCCGGAACGGCCGCCTTCTTCCTGGGCCTTCTTGTCCTGGGCCATCGGGTCGTGCTCGAGGATCTCGCCCTTGAACACCCAGACCTTGATGCCGCAGGTCCCGTAGGTCGTGAATGCGGTGGCCGTGCCGTAATCGACGTCGGCGCGAAGCGTATGCAGGGGCACACGGCCCTCGCGGTACCATTCGGTCCGGGCGATCTCGGCGCCGCCGAGGCGACCGGCACAGTTGATGCGGATGCCTTCGGCACCCAGACGCATCGCCGACTGCACCGCGCGCTTCATGGCGCGGCGGAAGGCGACACGACGTTCGAGCTGCTGGGCGATCGAGTCGGCGACGAGGACGGCGTCGATCTCGGGCTTGCGGACCTCGACGATGTTGATCGTCACGTCGGCCTTCGTCATCGAGCCGACGAGCTTGCGCAGCTTCTCGATATCCGCGCCCTTCTTACCGATGACCACGCCCGGGCGACCCGAGTGGATGGTGACGCGGCACTTCCGGTGCGGACGCTCGATCACGATCTTGGAGACAGCGGCCTGCTTCAGCTGCTTCATGAGGGCGGCGCGGATCGCGACGTCCTCGTGCATCAGCTTGGCGTATTCGCCCTTGCCGGCGAACCAGCGAGAATCCCAAGTCCGGTTGATGCCGAGACGCAGGCCGATCGGATTGATTTTCTGACCCATGGAGTCCTCCTCAGGCCGCTTCAGCGCGCACTTCGCGGACCACGATGGTCAGGTTCGCGAAAGGCTTCAGGATACGGGCGCCGCGACCGCGGGCGCGGGCATGGAAACGCTTGAGAACCAGCGCCTTGCCCACGAAGGCCTGGCTGACGACGAGATCGTCGACGTCCAGATCATGGTTGTTTTCGGCATTGGCGATGGCGCTCTCGAGGCACTTCTTGACCTCGACGGCGATGCGCTTGCGGGAGAACTGCAGGTCGGCGAGGGCCGAATCGACCTTCTTGCCGCGAATGAGCTGAGCGACGAGGTTCAGCTTCTGCGGGCTGACGCGCAGCATGCGCGCGACGGCCTTGGCTTCGTTCTCCGGCAGAGCGCGCGGGGTGGATGGCTTGCCCATGTCAGCGCCTCTTCGCCTTCTTGTCGGCTGCGTGACCGTGGAAGGTGCGGGTCGGCGAGAACTCGCCGAACTTGTGACCGACCATTTCCTCGGTGACGTAGACCGGAATGTGCTTCTGCCCGTTATGCACACCGAAGGTGATGCCAACGAACTGCGGGAGGATCGTGGAGCGGCGGCTCCAGATCTTGACGACCTCGTTGCGGCTGGAGCCGCGGGCGGCGTCGGCTTTCTTGAGGAGGTAGCCGTCGACGAACGGCCCCTTCCAGAGGGAGCGTGCCATGGCGATTACTTCTTACGGTTATGACGGCTGGACAGGATGAAGGTGTCGGTCCGCTTGTTGGACCTCGTCTTCTTCCCCTTGGTCGGCACGCCCCAGGGCGTGACCGGATTGCGGCCGCCCGAGGTACGTCCCTCGCCGCCGCCATGCGGGTGATCGACGGGGTTCATCGATACGCCGCGGTTGTGAGGACGCTTGCCGAGCCAGCGGTTGCGACCGGCCTTGCCGAGCGAGATGTTCATGTGGTCCGGGTTCGACACCGCACCGACGCTGGCGAAGCACTGACCGTGCACGAGGCGCTGCTCGCCCGAGTTCAGGCGCAGCGTCACGTAGCCCTGGTCACGTCCGACGATCTGAGCGTAGTTGCCGGCGGAGCGGGCGATCGCGCCACCCTTGCCGATCTTCAGCTCGACGTTGTGGACGATGGTGCCCACCGGCATGTTGCCGATCGGACCGGCATTGCCCGGCTTGATGTCGACCTGCTCGGCCGCGATCACCTTGTCGCCGGGCTGAAGCCGCTGCGGCGCGATGATGTAGGCCTGCTTGCCGTCGGGGAAGCCGATCAGCGCGATGAAGGCCGTGCGATTCGGATCGTACTCGATCCGCTCCACGGTCGCCGACACGCCGAGGTTCTCGCGGCGCTTGAAGTCGACGTTACGCAGGGTGCGCTTGTGACCACCGCCGCGGAAGCGGACGGTGATGCGACCGAGGTTGTTACGGCCGCCGGAGGACGACTTGCCCACGGTCAGCTTCTTTACCGGCTTGCCCTTGTAGAGCTCACGGCGGTCGACGAGCACGAGCTGGCGAAGGCTCGGCGTGACCGGTTTGAATGTCTTCAAGGCCATCGGCTTGATCCTAGACTATCGCGTTCTCAGAGGCCGGTCGTGACGTCGATCGTATCACCCTCGGCGAGGGTGACGATCGCCTTCTTCACGTCGGACCGCTGACCGCGTTGACCGCGGAAGAACTTCTTCTTGCCCTTGGTGATCAGCGTATTCACGCCGGTCACCTTGACGTCGAACAGCTTCTCGACCGCTTCCTTGATCTGCGGCTTGGTAGCCTTCGGTGCGACCCGGAAGACGACTTTGTTCTGTTCGGTGAGGTTCGTCGCCTTCTCGGTGATAACCGGGGAGACGATGATGTCGTAGTGGCGCGGATCGGCACTCATTTGAAACGCTCCTCCAGCGCATCGACGGCCGCGCGCGTCAGCACGAGCGTGTCGCGGCGCAGGATGTCGTAGACGTTGATGCCCTGCACGGGCAGGACGTCGATCTTCGGCACGGCGCGGGCGGCGCGGCCGAAATTCTCGTCGACCTCGGGCCCGCCGATGATCAGCGCGCTCGACCAGCCGAGCTTGCCCAGCCGCTCGACCATGGTCCTGGTCTTGTGGTCGTCGACCTTGATGTCGTCGACGATGATCAGGGTCGAGGCCTTGGCCTTGGCCGAGAGGGCATGACGGAGAGCCAGGGCACGAACCTTCTTGGGAAGGTCGTGGGCATGGCTGCGCACGACCGGACCGAAGGCGCGACCACCACCGCGGAACTGCGGAGCGGAAGCGGCGCCGTGACGGGCGTTACCGGTGCCCTTCTGCTTGTAGATCTTCTTGGTCGACCGATCGATGTCCGAACGGTTCTTGACCGCATGGGTGCCGGCGCGGCGCTTGGCGAGCTGGTAGCGCACCATACGCTGCAGAAGGTCGGCACGAGGCTCGAGACCGTAGATGGCCTCGCTGAGCTCGACCGAGCCGGCCGAAGACCCGTCGAGCGTGGTGATATCGAGCTTCATCACGCGTTCTCCTCGGCTGCGGGCGCCTCGGCGGGCGCCTCTTTGGAAGCCGAACCGTTGGCGCCGTTCTCACGGAACTTGCCGGGAAGCGGCACGTCTGCGGGAAGCGCGCGCTTCACCGCATCGCGAACCTGGATCCAGCCGCCGGCGACACCGGGGACGGCACCCTCGACGAGGATCAGGCCACGCTCGGGATCGATACGCACGACCTTGAGGTTCTGCGTGGTGACCCGATCGACGCCCATGTGACCGGGCATCTTCTTGTTCTTGAAGGTCTTGCCCGGGTCCTGACGGCCGCCGGTCGAACCGATCGAACGGTGCGACACGGACACGCCGTGGGTGGCGCGCAGACCACCGAAGTTCCAGCGCTTCATACCGCCGGCGAAACCCTTACCCGTGCTGGTGCCCGTCACATCGACGAACTGGCCCGGGATGAAGTGATCGGCCGTGATCTCGGCACCGACCGGGATCAGCGAGTCTTCGCTGACACGGAATTCGGCAAGCTTCTGCTTCGGCTCGACCTTGGCGACCGCGAAGCGGCCACGCTCGGCTGCCGAGACGTTCTTAACCTTGGCCTTACCGACACCGACCTGAAGGGCGACGTAGCCATTCTTCTCGACGGTGCGGTGTGCCACGACTTGGCACTGATCGATTTGAAGCACGGTAACCGGCACATGCTCGCCTGCGTCCGTGAAGACGCGGGTCATGCCGACCTTTCGTGCAATGACGCCTGAGCGCATAGGTCTCTCCCTCGCGCGATGATCGCTAAAGCTCTAGGTCCCCGCGGGACTTAGAGCTTGATTTCCACGTCCACGCCAGCGGCGAGGTCGAGCTTCATCAGCGCGTCCACGGTCTGGGGGGTCGGATCGACAATATCGAGCACACGCTTGTGCGTGCGCATCTCGAACTGCTCGCGCGACTTCTTGTCGATGTGCGGCGAGCGGTTCACGGTAAACTTCTCGATGTGGGTCGGAAGCGGGATCGGTCCACGGATCTGCGCACCGGTGCGTTTGGCCGTCGAGACGATCTCCTTGGTCGACGCATCGAGGATGCGATGGTCGAACGCCTTGAGGCGAATGCGAATATTTTGACCGGACATGACCTAAACCTCGGCGCTTCCCCCCAAATTCTGAGCCGCGCTTCAGTATGAGGCAAGCCTGCTGTATCGCTTTC
>NZ_VRVE01000062.1:0-26068 GCF_008040035.1 Methylobacterium sp. WL9 | reverse complement strand
GGCCTGCGACGCGATGCCGGCCCGTGCGATCCCCGCGCACCAGCCCCGCGCGCTGCCGTCGAGGATCGGCAGTTCGCGGCCCTCGACGCGCACCAGGGCGTTGTCGAGGCCGAAGGCCGAAAGGCTGGCGCAGAGATGCTCGACGGTGCGCAGGCTGCCGCCGTCGGGCAGCCTGAGCGCCGTGTTCAGCCGGCTCGGTGCGCGGTTTTCGTAGGAGAGGGCGACCGCCCCGCCGCCGCCCGCGACCTCGAAGCGGATGCCGTGCCCGGGCGCTGCCGGCGCGACGGTGACGCGGGCGAGCCGGTTGGTGTGCAGGCCGCGCCCGGAGACCGAGAACGGCGCCGCCAGGGTCGTCTCGTCATGCTGCGCGACGGGCAAGCGGCGCCCTCTTGAAAAGCCGAGATCTGAGACCCCGCGAATGCTGCGGAACTTCGGTGTACTGTTTTGCCCTACCCGCCGCCCTTCGGCCGTTCCAGCTCGAACCGGTTTTCGGATTCGATGCGGAAATAGTCGAAATAGCCGCCGCGCAGGATCGGCTGCATGGCGGCGGTGTCGACCCGGCCGTCGCGGACGAAGCGGTCGTCGACATAGATCGAGACCACCTGACCGATCACCAGGAAGCTGCCCGCCTTACCCCCGCCCAGCGGGACCAGCGGCACCGTCTGAAGCCATCGGCATTCGAGCGCCGCCGGCGACGCCGCCACCCGCGGCGGCCGCACCTTTCGCGATGGCGTCGTGGCCAGCCCGGCATGGTCGAACTCGCTGACGCCGCGCTCCAGCGGCGCGGAGGTGGCGTTGACCGCGTCGCGCAGCTCGTAGGTCGCGAGGCTGCAGACGAATTCGCCGCCTTCTTCCGCGAAGGTCATCGCGTCCTTGCGGCCGGTAGAGGAGAACATCACCATGTCCGGCTCGCCCGAGACGGCGTTGAAGAACGAGTACGGAGCGAGGTTGAGCCGGCCCGCCTTGTCCATCGCGCTGATCCAGCCGATCGGCCGCGGGGCCACGATCGCCTTGAGCGGGTTGTGCGGCAGCGTCCGCGCGTCGGCGTCGTAATGCATTGTCGGGCCTTCGCAGGTTTGCGGCGATCTTGCTTGCGGCCATCTGCCGTGGCGCAGGTCATCCCCTCCCCCTTGTGGGGAGGGGTCAGGGGTGGGGGTGGTTCAGGATCGAGCGGCGGTGGTTCCGCTTGCACCACCCCCACCACCTACCTCCTCCCCACAAGGGGGAGGAGAGCGCTTTCGTCGACGGCGAGGATCGCCTGCAAACGGTCTCAGAGCCGCGTGACGAGGTCGGCGAGAACCGGGCGCGGCCGGTCGCCCGGCACTTCCTGCGGGCGGCCGATATGGATGAAGCCGGCGATTTTTTCCGAGGGTTCGAGCCCGAGCGCGTCGAGGACGCGACGGTCGTAGGCGTACCACTCCGTCAGCCAGGAGGTGGCGTAGCCGGCCGCATTCGCGGCGATGACGAGGTTGGTGCAGACGGCCCCGGCCGAGAGCACCTGCTCCCATTCCGGAATTTTGACGTGCGGTCCGGCGCTGGAGACGACGCCGACCACGACGGGCGCATGGGCGAGCCGCCTGCGCTCCAAGTCGAGCCGTGCGGCATCGGCCCCGGGAAAGTCGGCGGCATGGGTCGCGGCGATGGTCTCGCCGACCGTCAGCCGCGCCTCGCCCTCGATCACGAGGAAGCGCCAGGGGACGAGCTTGCCGTGGTCCGGCACCCGCGCGGCGATGGTGAGCAGGTCGTCGAGCTCCTCCCGCGACGGGCCGGGGCCTTCGAGGCGCAGGGGCGGCACCGAGCGGCGCACGCGAAGCATGTCGAGGGTGGCGTTCATGGGATTCCGACGCGCTGTTCCGGCGGATCGGCCACGGCCATGCCGCCGCCATCGTCCGGTGGTAACGCCGTCTTGGCGCAGGGTCGCCGGATTGGCAATTGCGGGTATCGTCGCCCGCGGACGAGGTAGTTCTGGGATGCGGGGAGCCGGGATCTGGCGGGTGGTCGCGCTGCTGTTCGCGATGGCGGGCGGCGCATGGGCGCAGACGTCCGATCCCTTCGCCAACCCGGTCGGCGACCCCCTGCCCTCTCCCGGCATCACCAGCCCGATGCTGCCGCAGCCGGCCCCCGCCGAGAGCGAGGCCGACCTGTCCCTCTCGGCGACGCTGGCCGGAAACAGCCAGCCGCTCCGCTCGGGGCTGGCCTGGCGGATCTACGAGGATCGCGGTGTGGCCGGCAAACCGGCCATCGTCGCCCGCTCCAGCGATCCGGCACCGAGCTTCAAGCTCGCACCCGGCAGCTACGTCGCCACCGTCACCTACGGCTTCGCCAGCGCCTCCAAGCGGCTGACCATGTCCGGCTCGCCCGCTACCGAAGACCTGAAAGTGAGTGCCGGCGCGCTGAAGCTCTCGGGCGCCATCGGCGACCAGAAGATCGCGCCCGGCCAGCTCGCCTTCTCGATCTTCGTGCCGATCGGCACCAATTCGGAGGGCCGCCTCGTGCGGAGCGGCGTCAAGGCCGGCGAAGTCGTGCGGCTGCCCGAGGGCACCTATCACGTGGTCTCGACCTACGGGGAATCCAACGCGATCCAGCGCGCCGACCTCAAGGTCGAGAACGCCAAGGTCACCGATGCGACCCTGAACCACCGCGCCGCCACCGTGACCCTGAAGCTCGTCGCCGCCCCCGGCTCCGAGGCCTTCGCCGGTACCGCCTTTTCCGTGCTGACGCCCGGCGGCGACACCATCCGGGAGGCCATCGGCGCCTTTCCCTCGGTGACGCTGGCGGAGGGCGACTACGTGCTGATCGCCCGCCACGAGGGGCAGGTGTTCACTCGCGAGTTCAAGGTCGAGAGCGGCATGGACCGGGACATCGAAGTGGTGGCGAAGGCGTCATGAGATTCATCGATCGCGGCGTCCCCGCTGCTCTCCTGATGCTTGCCCTGGCCGCCGTTGCGCCTGCCTCGGGACAGAGCGTGACCGACGGCTCGGAGAGCGCCGTCGGTGCCGAGAACGCCGCTGCCGTGTTCGCGCTGATCGGCAAAGGCATGAAGGACCCCGCTTCGGCCCTCTATGCGCGATTGCGGCGAGGACGGGCCGGCGCGCTCTGCGGCGAGGTCGACGCCACCAACCGCATGGGCACGCATACCGGCCCCCGCCCCTTCGTAGCGGAGCCCGCGGGCGGCTTCGGCGGCATCGTCCCGGACGCGCCCGAACTGCGCAATCCGTCGAGCATGGCGCAGTATCAGGTGATGCAGCGTACGCTCGACCTGTATCGGGCGAACTGCGCCGCCGAGTAGGGCTCAGGCGAAGCGGCGCGCCCCGGCCACGCAGGCGATGACGGCGGCAGCGGCCAGCAGCATCGCGGGCTCGATCCGCTCGCCGAGCAGCAGGGCCGCGAAGGCGAAGCCGAGGAAGGGCTGCAGCAGCTGCAGCTGGCCGATCGCCGCGATGCCGCCGCGGGCGAGCGCCCGGTACCAGAACACGAAGCCGATCAGCATGCTGAACAGCGCGACGTAGGCGAGGCCAGCGAATGCCGGCAGCGGCGCCGTAGCCGGATCGGCCGGCATCCACAGCAGCGTCAGCGGCAGGGTCACGGGCAGCGCGAGGAGGTCCGCCCAGGCGATCACTTGCCAGCCGCCGAGCCGTTTCGCGAGTTTGCCGCCCTCCGCGTAGCCGAGGCCGCAGACCAGGATCGCGGCGAGCATCAGCCCGTCTCCCAGTCCCGAGAAGCCTGCGGTGTTGTGTGCGGCGTAGGCCACGGTGACGGCGCTGCCGAGGACGGAAAAAATCCAGAAGGCCCACGACGGACGCTCGCCGGCCCGCAGCGCCCCAGACAATGCTGTGGCGAGCGGCAGCAGCCCGATGAAGACGGCCGCATGCGCCGCGCCGACATGGCGCAACGCCAGGGCCGTGAGCAGCGGGAAGCCGACAACCACGCCGAGGGCGACGATGGCGAGCGAACCAAGATCGCCCCGCGCCGGCCGCCGCTGGCGCAACAGCAACAAAGCGGCCCCCGCTGCGATGCCGGCGATGGCTGCCCGCGCGGCCGTGAGAAAGAACGCATCGAAGCCGGTCAGCGCGAGACGCGTCGCTGGGAGCGAAGCGCTGAAGATCAGGATGCCGAGACAGCCGTCGACCAGGGCTCCCGACAGCGGAGAGGCGGCCGGCGCCGTCGGCGCGACCGCCTCGTGGAAGCCCGGCTTCGAAAGGGTGCCGACCCTTTGCGCCGCCACTCTACGAGAACGGAACGATCAGCGGCAGCGCCAGCGCGATGCCGGCCGCGAGGATCAGCACGTCGGCGAGACGCCGGGCGACCCAGGCGTTGCGCCCGGACGGGCTGGTATCGGTACGGGTCATGGCCTGGCTCCTGCAGTTCGTCTGTGGTCGCAGGATGCCGTCCGTGCGACTTTGCCGACAGGCACGGTTGCAGTACGATCCGGCCAAACTGTACGGGACAAACATCCGTACGGTTGCTCACGCCATACGGGAGCGAGGGCGATGGCGGATGGCGCACCGACCACATTCGCGGAGCCCGGCCTCACCCGCGTCGAGGCGGTGATGGCGGCGATCGAGCGGCGTATCGACGGGCGGGCCATGGCGGCCGGCGCCCGCCTGCCCTCGGTGCGCGCCTTCGCCGACACGATGCAGGTCTCGAAATCGACGGTCGTCGAGGCCTACGACCGGCTGCTGGCCCAAGGCTCCATCGTCTCGCGGCCCGGCTCCGGCTTCTACGTCGCCGGCAAGCCGCAGCCGCTCAGCCTCGCCGCGATCGGCCCCCGCCTCGACCGCGAGGTGGACCCGCTCTGGATCGCGCGCCAATCGCTGGAGACCGGCGACGACGTGCTCAAGCCCGGCTGCGGCTGGCTGCCGGCCGACTGGATGCCGGAGGAGGGCCTGCGCCGCGCCTCACGCCAGGTCGCCCGCGACCGCGGTGCCAGCCTGACCTGCTACGACACGCCCCTCGGCCTCGCGCCCCTGCGCCAGCAGCTCGCCCGGCGCCTGACCGAGCGCGGCATCCTCGCCCATCCCGACCAGATCGTGCTGACCGATTCGGCGACGCACGCCCTCGACCTGATCTGCCGGTTCCTGGTCGAGCCCGGCGACACCGTGCTCGTCGACGACCCCTGCTACTTCAATTTCCACGCCCTGCTGCGGGCCCACCGGGTCGAGGTGGTCGGCGTACCTTTCGGCGATGCCGGACCGGATCTCGCCGCCTTCGAGCAGGCGCTCACGGAGCACAAGCCGCGGTTCTACCTGACGAATTCAGGGCTCCACAATCCGAACGGCGCCTCCCTCGGCCCGGCCGCGGTACACCGGATCCTGCGGCTCGCCGAGGCGCACGACACGCTCATCGTCGAGGACGACATCTATGCCGACTTCGAGGCCGAGCCCGGCCCGCGGCTGGCCGGCTTCGACGGGCTGGAGCGGGTGATCCATATCGGCGGCTTCTCGAAGACGCTCTCGGCCGCCGCCCGCATCGGCGTGATCGCGATCCGCTCCGACTGGGTCGAGCGCCTCGTCGACCTCAAGCTCGCGGTCTGCCTCAGCAACAGCCACCTCGCGGCCGCCCTGATCCACCGTTTCCTGGCCGACGGCAGCTATCGGCACCATCTCGAATCGGTTCGCACCCGGCTGGCGGACTCTCGGGGAACGACCCTGAAGCGGCTCGTCGCGGCGGGCTTGAGCGTGCCCTTCGTGCCCACCGCCGGGATGTTCCTCTGGGCCCGCCTGCCGGACGGCCTCGACGCGGCCGAGGTCTCGCGCCGGGCGCTGGCCAAGGGCGTCGTGCTCGCCCCCGGCAACGTCTTCAGCCTCGGCCAGAACGCCGCGGACCACCTGCGCTTCAACGTGGCGCAATGCGCGGACAAGCGGGTGTTCGACGTGTTGGAGGCGGCGATGGCGGGGTGAGGCCGAAGGCAATCTTTTCATCGTCCGAAATCCGGACTATGTTTGAGTGTCCGACGGAGGCGTGGCGATGGGCAAGCTGCACCAGTTCGGCAAGGTCTTCATCCGGGTCTACGCCAACGATCACCTGCCGCCGCATTTCCACATCGTGTCGCCGGACGACGAGGCCCTGGTGGAGATTGCCACGCTCGACATTCTCGCAGGTGCTCTGCCGAGCAGGGTCGCCAAGAAGGCCCTCGCCTGGGCCGCTGACAACAAGGCCGTGATCGCAGCCGAGTGGAACCGTATCAATCCCCGCTTCCCCATCGACTGAGGAGAGACCGATGACGTCCCCGGTGCCTCGGATTACGGACATCGCCGCCACGGGCCCGACGCAACTCCGTGTCGCTTGGCGGGATGGCGTGGACACGCTCGTCGATCTCGCCGGCTGGATCGCGACGGGTGACGACGTGCTCGCCCCGTTGCGCGATGCTGTCATGTTCGCGGCTGCGCGCATCGGCGAGTACGGCGCGAGCCTCGCATGGGGTGATGAGGACGGCGATCTCGCCATCGATGCATTTCACCTGCGTCAGATCGCGACGGAGCAGGCGAATGCCGGCACGTTCCAGCCGGCGGCATGGCAGGCCGAATTGCGGCTTTCCAATCAGGAGGTGGCCGATTTCCTCGGGCTCAGCCTCAGCACCTGGAACGCCTACAAAGCCGGCGCCAGGGTGCCGACGCCGACCGCGATGCTGTGCGGAGCTGCTCTACGAGATCCGATCCTGCTGCACGCCCATTTCAAGCCGCGTCGGGCTGGGCGCCCGCGAAAGGCGCCCGCACCCTAAACCGATCCCTGCCTACGGCGCCGCGCGCTCCTCGTGCTGCCCGTCGAGGGTGACGTTCTCGCTCGGCACCGAGTCCACCACGGCCTCCGCCCGCCGCAGGTCAGGCGACGTCGCTTCCTCGACGAAGGACGCCACCGCCTCGGCCAGCGACAGCGACTTGGTGTGCTGGCTGCCGAGCCGGCGGATCGAGACGGTGCGCTCCTCGGCCTCGCGTCGTCCGAGGGCGAGCAGCACCGGCACCTTGGCCAGCGAATGCTCGCGGACCTTGTAGTTGATCTTCTCGTTGCGCAGGTCGGCCTCGACCCGGAGCCCGGCCCGCCGCAGCGTGCGGATCACCTCGTGGGCGTAGTCGTCCGCCTCCTGAGTGATCGTGGCCACCACCACCTGCACCGGCGAGAGCCAGAGCGGGAAATGTCCGGCGAAATGCTCGATCAGGATACCGGTGAAGCGCTCCATCGAGCCGCAGATCGCGCGGTGGACCATCACCGGCGGAATCTTGTTGCTCTCGCCGTCGATGTAGAAGGCGCCGAAGCGTTCCGGCAGGTTGAAGTCGACCTGCGTGGTGCCGCATTGCCAGTCGCGGCCGATGGCGTCGCGTAGGACGTACTCGAACTTCGGGCCGTAGAAGGCGCCCTCCCCCGGGTTCACCGCCGTGGTGATGCGCCCGCCGGACTGCTCCTCGATCTGCGCGAGCACGCGGGTCATGACCTCTTCGGCGTGGTCCCAGAGCGCGTCGGAGCCGACGCGCTTCTCCGGCCGCGTCGAGAGCTTCACGACGATGCGGTCGAAGCCGAAATCGGCGTAGGTGCTCAGGATCAAATCGTTGATCTTCAGACACTCGTCGGCGAGCTGGTCCTCGGTGCAGAACACGTGCGCGTCGTCCTGCGTGAAGCCGCGCACGCGCATCAGCCCGTGCATGGCGCCGGACGGCTCGTAGCGGTGGACGACGCCGAACTCGGCCATGCGGAGCGGCAGGTCGCGGTAGGACTTCAGGCCGTGCTTGAAGATCTGGACGTGGCCGGGGCAGTTCATCGGCTTCAGCGCGAACCAGCGCTTGTCCTCGGCCTCGTCGCCGGCACTTTGGGCCGCGAACATGTTTTCGCGGTACCAGTCCCAGTGGCCCGAAGTCTCCCAGAGCGCCTTGTCGAGGATCTGCGGGGCGTTGACCTCCTGGTACTCGCCCTTCAGGCGGCGGCGCATGTAGGCGATGAGCTCCTGGAAGATCGTCCAGCCCTTGGCGTGCCAGAACACGACGCCCGGCCCCTCCTCCTGGAAGTGGAAGAGATCCATCTCGCGTCCCAGCCGCCGGTGGTCGCGGCGCTCGGCCTCCTCCAGGCGGTGGAGATAGGCGTCGAGGTCCTCCTTGGTGGCCCAGGCGGTGCCGTAGATGCGCGTCAGCATCGGATTGTTGGAATCGCCGCGCCAATAGGCGCCGGCGACCTTCATCAGCTTGAAGGCCGTGCCGATCTTGCCCGTCGAGGTCATGTGCGGGCCGCGGCAGAGGTCGAACCACTCGCCCTGGCGGTAGATCTTCAGATCCTCGCCGGGCGGAATCGCGTCGACCAGCTCGACCTTGTAGGTCTCGCCCCGGTCGGCGAAGAGCTGCTTGACGTCGTCGCGCTTCCAGACTTCCCGCGTGAACGGCGCGTCGCGAGAAATGATCTCGCGCATCTTCGCCTCGATCTTCGGAAAGTCCTCCGGCGTGAAGGGCTCGGCCTTGGCGAAGTCGTAGTAGAAGCCGTTCTCGATCACCGGGCCGATCGTCACCTGCGTGCCCGGCCACATGGCCTGCACGGCCTCGGCCAGCACGTGCGCCGTGTCGTGGCGGATCAGCTCCAGCGCGCGCGAGTCGTCGCGGCCCAGGAACTCGATCGCGGCATCGCGTTCGATCAGGTCGCCGAGATCGGTGACGACGCCGTCGAGCGCCATGGCGACGGTGCGCTTCGCCAGCGACTTCGCGATGCCCTCGACGACGGCGCGGCCGGTGACGGCTTCGTCGAAAGCGCGCGTGTTGCCGTCGGGGAATGTCAGGATGGGCATATCGGTGTCCTTGCTCACTCCTGCGAACGCGGCAGGTAAGCGGGTTTTGGATGTTCGCGTCGGGACGCGGCGCGGGGTTTAGACCGATTTCGAGTGAGAGGAAAACCGGCAGGCGATCTCGCATGGGGCTGCTGCCCGTCGCTGCGTAACCGTTCCAGCTCGCTTCAGAGGCACGAGATGCCAGACAGGCCGAGATGGGCCGCAGTTACCCCGATTTCAGCATTGCCGGCCGATCTGGTCGCGTCCGTCTCCCATGCTATGCTGATCGAGCGGTCCGGAGGCTGAGATGAACATCACCGTGCCCATTCCCGACGATCTCGCCCTCAAGCTCGCGGCAGCCGATGGCGGCGAGCTTGCGCGACGGGCGCTCGAGGCGTTCGCGACAGACGAATATCGACGCGGACGACTGACCGAGTCCGAATTGCGCCGGCTCCTCGGCCTCGACACACGCTATGCCCTCGACGGATTTCTGAAGGCGCGCAACGTATACCTCGCCTACGACGGCGAGGATCTGGAGCGAGATCGAAGCGACCTTGCCCGGCTCGGCTTCTGATCCGACGGCGCGCACCGTCGTGAGCGACACCGGTCCGCTCAACTACCTCGTGCTGATCGATCACGCCCACGTTCTGAAGCCCCTGTTCGGCAGCCTTCTCATACCGGAGGCCGTCCGCAGAGAATTGGGCCACC
Source organism: Methylobacterium sp. WL9 (assembly GCF_008040035.1). NCBI lineage: Bacteria > Pseudomonadati > Pseudomonadota > Alphaproteobacteria > Hyphomicrobiales > Methylobacteriaceae > Methylobacterium > Methylobacterium sp. WL9. The sequence continues at coordinate 16,620 of NZ_VRVE01000062.1, read as the reverse complement.
CGGGCGCGCCGGCACGCGTACAGACTTGGATCGCTGCATCGCCGGGATGGCTGTCAGTTCATCCCGATAGCGCCGACACGGATGCGACCCTGCACCGTCTCGGCGACGGCGAACGTCAGGCCATCGTCCTTGCGCGGGCGCGAGCAGCAACGCTGATTCTGATGGACGATCGGGCCGGCGTTGCAGCGGCGCGCGCCATGGGCTCCGTTGTGATCGGCACGCTCGGTATCATCGATCTGGCCGCGCGCCGCGGGCTGCTCGACGTCGCGCAAGCCGTAGCGCGCCTGCGAAACACGAATTTCCGCTGCAGGCCGAGTCTCTTGTTCGACCTGCTCGCCCGTCATCGTGCATCATGAGGCTTTGAGGGCTCGCGCGGCTCGACCGCCTCGCACACGAACGGCGAGGCCGGAGCCTCGACCCCGCGCCAGCGCCCGTAGCGCCACGGCAGCCACCACCTGGCCCGCCCGGGCACCCGTTCCGGCACCAGATCGATCCCGTGCGTACCGAACGGTCCGCAGCGGCAGACCCGCGAAAATCCGATCCAGCCGCCGGCCCAGAGGCCGTGCCGGGCAATCGCGGTATCCGTGTACTCGGAGCAGGAGGGCCAGTGTCGGCACTGGCGGCCGATCAGGCTCGACAGGGTGAGCTGGTAGCCGCGGATCGCCCAATGCGCGGCCCTGCGCACCATCACCGAAGACTCCGCACCGCCCTATTCGGCGGCCTCGGCCGATGCGGCCTTGCGGGCGGCGATCTGGTCGAGGGCGTTCACCACCGCGTCGAAGGTGAGCAGCGTCGAGGCGTGGCGGGCACGGAAATCGCGCACCGGCTCCAGGACGGCGAGGTCGGCCCAGGTGCCGTCGGGCGGCAGGCCGTTTTCCTTCAGCATGGCGCGCATCCGCTCGCGCACCGCGCGCAGCTCGTCGGCGGTGGCGCCGACCACGTGGCGAGCCATCAGCGAGGACGAGGCCTGGCCCAGCGCGCAGGCTTTCACCTCGTGGCCGAAGTCGGTGACCGTGGTGCCGGCGGCGTCGGTGACGAGATCCACCGTCACGGTCGATCCGCAGAGCCGAGAATGAGCGCTCGCGCTCGCATCGGGCGCATCGAGACGCCCGAGCCGCGGGATATCCGCGGCGAGTTCGAGGATGCGGCGGTTGTAGATGTCGTCGAGCATCAGAATTCTGCTGGAAGCCGGATCCGCGTTCGGTGCATTGCGCGAATGCCCCATAACGTCGATATAGGCGCAGAGCCGCCGTTCCGCGAGGACGGCACGTCGTTCCAGGTCGTGCCCCGACCGGCGCCGCCGGATCCAAAGGGGCACCGGCACCTTGTATGAGTGATGCCGGCGGGACCCGACGATGTACGCCAAGCCCGACAGCACCACGATGAAGGCCCGTGTCGCGCGGGCGGGAGATGCCATGGATGCCGCGCTCAAGTCCCTGTCCTACGGCATGAGCGACGAGAACCGGCGCGCGGACGCCATAGCCCTGATGCGCAACGACAACGACGCCCGCTCCGATGTCGCGCCGCTGCCGGATTCGGCACAGCGCGTTCCGAACGAGATCGCGCTTGCCCGCCCGAGCCGCCAGGAGGCCGAGGCCGCCGTGCGCACCCTGTTGCGCTGGGCCGGCGACGACCCGACCCGCGAGGGCCTGATCGATACCCCGGCGCGGGTGGCCAAGGCCTACGAGCAGCTATTCTCCGGCTACAAGATGGATGCCGACGCCCTGTTGGAGCGGGTCTTCGAAGAGGTCGAAGGCTATTCGGACGTCGTGTTGGTGCGCGACATCCCGTTCTATTCCCATTGCGAGCACCACATGGTGCCGTTCATGGGGCTGGCGCATGTCGCCTACTACCCGTCGAAGGGCGTCGTCGGCCTGTCGAAGCTCGCCCGCGTGGTCGACGCCTTCGCCAAGCGCCTGCAGACGCAGGAGACCATGACGGCGCAGATCGCCGACACCATCGAATCGATCCTGAAGCCCCGCGGCTGCGCCGTGATGATCGAGGCCGAGCATCTCTGCATGGCGATGCGCGGCGTCCAGAAGGCCGGCGTCTCGACAATCACCACCCAGTTCCGCGGCGTCTACAAGGACGACGCCAGCGAGCAGGTCCGCTTCCTCACCCTCGTGCGCAACAAGCCGTAGCGCTTCGGTTTTCGCGCGCCGCTTCCATTTGCGACACGCCAAAATGACAAAAGAATTCGCAGCGCCGGGGACGCGGGCCGAGGTCGAGGAAGGCGCGGTGCTGACGCCGCGCTTCGGCGCGGACGGTCTCGTCGCCTGCATCGCCGTCGACGCCCATGACGGCGCGGTGCTGATGCTGGCGCACATGAACGCCGAGTCGCTGGCGCGCACCCTCGAGACCGGCGAGGCCTGGTACTGGTCGCGCTCGCGCAGCGAACTCTGGCACAAGGGCGCGACCTCCGGACAAGTCCAGCGCGTCGTCGAGATGCGGGTCGACTGCGACCAGGACGCCCTGCTGATCCGGGTCGATGTCGGCGGGGACGGCGGCTGCTGCCACACTGGGCGGCGCTCGTGCTTCTATCGCAGCGTGACGTTTGGGACTGGAAGCGCGGCGGCGCTCGTTCCGGCCGGGCCGTGAGACCGACGGCCGCCAGCACCGACTCTTCCAGCGATCGGCTGTCGGCAAGCGCAACTGCGCGCCGCCGCTCGTGCGGCGGACAGCCATCGCGGCGTCAGCGTCGAGCGCCACAAGGATGAGTCCCCGCGCGGCCCTGCAGGTCCAAAGTTTCCCCGAGGGCGTCGTCGAGCCCGTCGAGGCACCGCGTCCGCGTGCACCGCGGGTCGGGCTGGCGCTCGGCGGCGGTTCGGCGCGGGGCTGGGCGCATATCGGGGTGATCGAGGCGCTGCAGGAGGCCGGCATCGTACCCGAGATCGTCGCGGGCTGTTCGATCGGTGCGGTGGTCGGGGGGGCCTACGCGGCGGGCAAGCTCGACCGGCTGAAGGCTTTTGCGCTCTCGCTCACCAAGCGCCGGGTGATGGGCCTCGTCGACCTGCGGATCGCCGGGTCGGGCCTGATCGCCGGCGAGCGTCTGGCCCGCCGCCTCGCGCAGGAACTCGACGGGCGCCGGATCGAGGCGCTGCCGGTGGCCTTCGCCTGCGTCGCCACCGAACTCGGTACCGGCCACGAGGTGTGGCTGACCAACGGCCCGCTGGTCGAGTCCGTGCGCGCCTCCTACGCGATTCCCGGCCTCTTCCCGCCGGTGTCGCTCGATTCCCGCCTGCTGATGGACGGCACCCTGGTCAACCCGGTGCCGGTGCGGCTGGCCCGCGAACTCGGGGCGGACGTGGTGATCTGCGTCAACCTCGCCTGCGATCCGCGGGTGCGCGGCTCGCTGATCCGTCCGGAGGCGCCGCCGGACGAGGATGACGCGCTGGAAGCGGAACTCGAACACGTCGTGGAGACCCGGAGCCGCTGGGCGCTGCTGCGCGGTGCGGGGCTCCGCATCGTCGGCCGGGGCGCCCCGCGCCCCCGTCCCGCCACCAAGTCATCGGGTGAAAAATCCGGAGCGCCCGGCGCGGCGCGGGTGATGTTCGACGCCTTCAACATCACGCAGGACCGCATCTCGCGAGCCCGCCTCGCGACGGACCCGCCCGACGTGATGGTCAGCCCGCGGCTCGCCGCCATGGGCCTGTTCGAGTTCCACCGGGCCGCGGAGGGCATTGCGCTGGGACACGAGGCCGGGCGCGCGGCGCTGCCGGAGATCCGCCGGATGATCGAGGGGGCTGCCGCGCGCGTGTAGAGATCAATCAGGCGAGCGTGATGTAGTCGCGCATCGCCTGGTAGTCGGCCTCCACCGCTGCGATGCGCCGCTTCACCACGTCGCCGATGGAGATGACGCCCGCGAGATGGCCGTCCTCGATCACCGGCAGGTGGCGGAAGCGTCCGTCGGTCATCAGTTCCATCACCTCTTCGATGGTCGTGGCGCGGGTGCAGGTGGTGACCTTGGCGGTCATGTAGCGGGAGACGGGGGCGTCGAAGGCGGCGGCGCCGGCCTCGGCCAGCGCCCGCATCACGTCGCGCTCGGACAGGATGCCGAGGACGTTGGCGTCCGCGTCGCTCACGATGACGGCGCCGATGCGCTTCTCGGCGAGCAGATGGATCGCTTCGTCGATCGTGCGGTGCGGTGGCACCGTGGTGACGGCGGTGCCCTTCTCGGCAAGGATGCGTGCAACGGTCATGGTGTTGGTGTCCTCCCTGGACACGGCACCGTCAGCCCACGGCGCCACGAAGTTCGCCGGCCGGGTTGGCCCCGGCTCATCACGCGATAGTGTGGCGCTTGCGCCGACATGGCAAGCGCCTGTGGAAGCGCCGGATCGGCCGTTCTCCGGAAAAATCGACGTCGCGCGCCGGGCGCTCGGCCTGCCCTCAGCTCCGGCGCGGCTCCAGCAGCGGCAGCAGGAAGAAGCCGGCCAGAAACCCGCCGAGATGCGCGTCCCAGGCGATCGGGCCGTCGCCCGCCCCGAGGGGCAGGGAGATGAGCCCGAAGAGCAGGTTCGTGCCGAGCCAGATGCCGAGGAACAGCACCGCGTTCCGGTTTCGCAGGAGTTCGGGGATCGTCTCCAGCGGCGGCTGTGCTGCGACTTGCCAGGCCATGGCCGGGCGATAGGCCGGCGGCGGCCGGAACACGAAGCGGGCCGCCGCCGCCATCAAGGCGGAGATGCCGGCGGAGGCGCCGACCAGCGGCATCGCGCTCAAGGGGTCGATGAAGAGGTGGAAGGCGGCCCCCGCCACGACCCCGACCAGCGCCAGGACCCCGTAGCGCCAGGCCCCGTAGCGGCGCACGACCGGAGAGCCGAAGGCGGCGAGCCAGACCACGTTGAAGATCACGTGCATCCAGGAGCCGTGCAGCAGCCCGTAGCTCGCGAAGGTCCACGGCATCGCCGAGGATTCCGAGACGAGCGCGCGGGCGAAATCCTGCCGGGCGGCGACCATGGACGGGTCGCTCAACCCTTCCCCCGCAGCCTGAACGATGGCCTGTGCCTTGGCGGGATCGAGGGCCACGGTCCACCGCGCCGGGATGAAGGCGAGGTCGATGAGCGCCTGGATGTCCCAGAGGTCGGGCAGCACTTGCCGGATCGCGTGAATGCCGACGAGTACCGCGATCGAGGCGGTGACGACGCCCGGCATGTTGAAGACGGGCACGCGGTTCTGGCGTGGCAGATCGGGGGAAGCATCCATGCCGCCACCATGTCGGGGCCGGCGGCCTTGCCGCAAGAGCCGCGTGCGCAAACGCGTCGACAGCCCGCATCATGCGACAAAAAAAGGGGAGAGCGTCACCGCCCTCCCCTGAACGAAGGAGATCGTCCCGCATTCGCGGTGCCGCGCGTTCGAGCGCGTGGCATCCCGCACCAACCGGGTCCGATCCCTCCAAGGACACATCGCAAGCTGTGGATCGGGACCGCAAGGGTATCGGGGTGCCGCTGGGGAGCGGCGGGTCTCGATCCGACGCTTCGATCCTCACCGAACGGAGCTGCGTACGCAATCGCAACACTCTCTTAACCTTAACGAAAACTTAAGAGAGCCCGTCGCGTCGGGCCGGCATAGGGTGTGCGCCGGGCTCGTCAAACGCCAAAGGCCCGGCCCGGTCTGACCCGACGATCGACGATCCCGAGACAGGCCGAGCGCAGCCGTATCGATCCGGAACACCCATGAAGCACCCGACGAGCCGCCTGCTCCACGCCTACTGGGACCGCCTGCGCGGCGAGCGCGCCGCACCGGAGCGCAGCGAGATCGAGCCCGGCGAGATCCGCAACCTGCTGGCCGACAGCCTGATCCTCGAAATCGAGCCGCAACGATGCCACGCCTCGGTGCGGCTCGCCGGCACCCGCCTCTGCGCCCTGTTCGGGCGGGAATTGCGTGGCTCCGCCTTCTCCGATCTCTGGGGCGATGCCGAGGGTGAGGCCGCCCAGGGCTCGTGGCGGCTGGTGGAGACGGTGGCGATGGACACCGTCGGGGTCGTGGCCGGCCTCAAGGGCCACACCGCTCGCGGCGAGACGATCGACCTCGAACTCCTGCTGCTGCCGCTGCGTCATCGCGGACTGACGCAAGCCCGGATGCTCGGCGCATTGAGCCCCCATTGCGTGCCGGCCTGGCTCGGCCTGCAGCCGGTGACCCGCGTCGAGGTGACGTCCCTGCGGGTCCTCGAGTCGGCGGCGATCCCCGACGCGGCGGAGTTGCCTGCCGACATGCCGGCACCCGCCAACGACCCCCTGCCCGTCCGCCGCGGCCATCTGATGGTTCACGAGGGCGGGCGCCTCTCACGGACCTAGCCGGCTGGCGACTCAACGTGGAGAGGTGCATCTTTTCGGCAATCTCTGTGGTGCCTGCATTGCCGCGTCTTGGAACAAGCCTTTCGTAACCCTCTGGATCTAAGCCTTGAGGACCGATTCTGCGTTTGCTGGACAACACCCCGATATGAGCGAGGCCGCTGCCGCGATCGCCGAAGCCGTCGGGACGCGTCCGCTCCGCGGCTCCGATCTGCGTCGCCACCAGCGGGTCCCCGTCGCCCTGCTCGGGCGCTACATGCTGTCCGACCGCCGCGAGTACCCCTGCCAGACCGTCGACATGTCGCCGGGCGGCGTGAAAATCACCTGCGCCGTCCTCGGTGAGGTCGGCGAGCGCGTCGTGTTCTATCTCGAGCAGATCGGCCGGGTCGAAGGCGTCATCGCGCGCCATCCCGGCTCCGGCGGCCTCGCCGCTCGCTTCAACGCCTCGCCGCGCAAGCGCGACAAGATCGCCTCGCAGCTCACCTGGCTCGCCAACCGCGAGTTCCTCGGCCTGCCCGAGGGCCGGACGCACGAGCGCCTGACGCCGCTCAACCCCGTCGTGACCCTCCGCCTCGAAAGCGGCCGCGAACTGACTGCACGCGTCATCGACATCTCGATGTCCGGCGTCGCGATCGCCACGGAGACGGTGCCGCCGCTCGGGACCAGCGTCATGGTCGGCAGCACGCCCGGCCGGGTCGTGCGCTACTTCGAGGGCGGTATCGGCGCGCAGTTCATGCTGCCGATCTCCGCCGACCGGTTCCACGAGGGTATCCGGCTCTGAGCTGCCTCGGCGGGCTTGGACGTTTTTTCCGATTTTGCGACCGAGCTGACGATCTTTGCCGGAGCCGCCGGCCGTTCAGACGCGGCTTCGACGCCGTCATGGTGTGCAGCGCCTAAACGCATCTCCGAAAAATTGGCGCAAATCCACATCCATCGATTCGGCGTGCCGCGCGGTCGGAACCAAGCTCCCGGAATTGCATAAAATTGCGCGCATTCGCTTCAGCGCACCGGAGCGGATGCGGCTGCAACGTGGCCCTCGTTCGAAGGGGTGTCCGCGATGTGCAGCGCAGGGATCGTCAAGGCCGGGATCGCGGGGCTCTTCGTCGGGCTCGTGCTTCTCGCCGGCTGCGCCGGGGCCGAGGCTCGCGAGCAAGGCGTCGCCGCCCTCCCCGCGGTCTCCGCCGGCGCGGTGCCGATCGGGGCGGCCCGTCCGATCCTTGCCTGGACCGAATTCTGCAGATCCTATGCGGCCGAATGCGCCCTCGATCCGAGCGAGCCGGCCCGCATCGCGCTGAGCCCCTCCGTCTGGTCGCTGGTCGCTTCGGTCAACCGCAAGGTCAACCGCAGCCTGCGGGCTCAGACCGATCAGGAACATTGGGGCGTGCCCGACCGCTGGGATCTCGCCGAGGACGGCGTCGGGGATTGCGAGGACTTCCAGTTGCTCAAGCGCCGTCTCCTCGCCGAGGCCGGCCTGCCCCGCCGGGCCATGCGCATGACCGTCGTCATCGACGAGAAGGGCGAGGGCCACGCCGTACTGACCCTGATCACCGACCGCGGCGACTACGTGCTCGACAACAAGACCGGCGCCGTGATGGCGTGGCACGAGACCGGCTACACCTTCATCAAGCGTGAAAGCCAGGATGCGGTGGCTTGGGTCTCCCTCGGCGGCGTCACCTCGCCGGTGGTTACCGCCAACCGGTAGACCCCTTTCGAACGCAGGGGATCCGGCTCGTCGATAGACGTCGTCTCGCGACACGAGGTGTCCGCGATCCGTGTGGCCGGCTTGCAAGGGCTGACGCCGACGTCCCGTCCCGAGACGGGAAACGACCCGATCGCTTCAAGATCGCTTAACTTTGCTGTTGAGCCTGGGCCTCGGCCGTGCAAGCTTTGCCGTTGGGTCATTGCGGCAGGGCTTCGGGTCATGCTTTACGCGGTTCAAGGCAGCGTCGGCGGCGCGTCGCCGGTCGTCCGCGCCGCGGTGCGCCGCCGCCTTCGCCGGGCCGCCCATCTCTCCATCGTCGGCGCGGCGCTGCTTCTCGGCACGGCCGCAACGCAGGCACGGCCCGCGATACGTCTTCCCGAGATCGGCACCAGCATCGACGACGGCCAGGCGGCCCGGCCGGTCGCCGCGTGGAGCGAGTTCTGCGCGCGCATGCCCGGCGAGTGCAGCATCGACCCGTCCGAGCCTACGCAGATCACACTGACCCCGGCGGTCTGGCGTCTGCTCGCAGCCGTGAACCGGCGGGTCAACCAGAAGATCAGGCCGGTGACCGACATGGAGCACTGGGGCGTCGTCGATCGCTGGGACTATCCCGACGACGGATTCGGCGATTGCGAGGACATCCAGCTGCTGAAACGCCGCATCCTGGTGGAACGCCGCCTTCCCCGCCGGGCGCTACGCATGACGGTGGTGATCGACGAGATCGGCGAGGGGCACGCGGTGCTGATGGTGCGCACCGACCGCGGCGACCTGATCCTCGACAACAAGACCAGCGCGGTGCTGCCCTGGCAGCGCACGGGCTACAGCTTCGTCAAGCGCGAGGGTCAGGATGGACAGGCCTGGGTGTCGCTCAACAACGGCACCTCGCCGGTGACGACCGCGAACCGGTGAGTTTTTAGGTCTCGGCGGGGCTCGGCAGCTCTCAGGCGCCGACGACGAGATGGGCGAGGTCGACGGCGACCCGGCCCGACATCAGGCTCCAGCCGCAGGCGACCATCGTCGCGATCATGACGAAGGGGATCGGCCTCTGCTCAAGGCGGCGGCCCCGCATCGTGTTGCGCAGGATGATGAAGGGGGCCGTGAAGGCCAGCATCGGCACGGCAGCCAACGCCGAGACGCCGCCGGCCTCCAGAAGCTGGAAACTCGCCTTGCGCTCCGTGAACAGCTCGAACGCGCTGGCGAGAAGTCCCGCCAGCGCGAGCCCGACGAACAGGGTTTGGAGGGAGTCGAGGGCGGCTGGGCTGACGGTCATGACGCAACGGCTCCACCGGGAGGAGACACGCAGTCTGACCGAGGATTTACGATCTGTTAAGCAATACCCGCCCGGAGGGTAAACGCCGTCCGGGAGGACTGTGGATGGCTTTGGCACGGTGCCGGGTCGCCACGCGACCGGGCACCACGCTCAGCAATCAGTTTGGCGCGCACTTCCAGGCCGAACGGGTATCCAGCTTTGGCAAGGCGTGCGTCAGGCCTCTTCCTCAAGGTCGATGTCCAAGATCGCCATGCGGAACTGGTAGGAATCGTCCCCATCCTCCTTGTCGTCGGAGATGACGCCGATGGATTCCTCGCCGATGAACACCTCGGCCGAGTCGCCCATCTTCATGGCGACGACGCGGATGTTGGTGTTGGCGAACTTGCGGCGAAGATAATCCTGCAGCGTCGTGGCTTCGTTCTTGTTCAAGGGCTCGAGCCTTTCTGAGCGTTCGGCGGATCCCGCCCGCGACCCGCGCGCGCCGATGAGGGCGATGGGGCGAAGCGGGAGCGATCGTCGGCCCTCCCCTGTGGACGGCCGGAATGCCCGCAGAGCTAAGGCCGGCCAGCCGTCTCGGCAAGCATCAGATGCCGCCGGCGATGTCGATGTAGTCCGTCATCGCGACCAGCTGGTCCATGGAACGTGCCGGCTCGGCGCAGCCGGCGGTTCCGACGACGCGGGCCGGCACGCCGACGACGGTCGTGTGCGGCGGAACCGGACGCAGCACCACCGAGCCGGCTGCGACGCGGGCGCAGGCCCCCACCTCGATGTTGCCCAAGATCTTGGCGCCGGCCCCGATCATGACGCCCCGCCGGATCTTCGGATGGCGGTCGCCACCCTGCTTGCCCGTGCCGCCGAGCGTCACCGCGTGCAGGATCGAGACGTCGTCCTCGATCACCGCGGTGGAGCCGACGACGAGGCCGGTGGCGTGGTCGAGGAAGACGCCGCGGCCGATCCGGGCAGCCGGGTGGATGTCGGTCTGGAACACCTCCGACGATCGGCTCTGCAGGTAGAGCGCCAGATCGCGCCGGCCCTGGTTCCAGTACCAGTGGGCGAGACGGTGGGCCTGGAGGGCATGGAATCCCTTGAAGTAGAGCACCGGCTCCAGCGCCCGCGTGGTCGCCGGATCGCGGTCCATCACCGCGGCGATGTCGGCGCGAATGCTGCGGCCGAGCTCGGGATCGCCCTCGAAGGCCTCCCGAAAGCCGTGGGCGACGAGGTCGGCCGGCAGCGAGGCATGGCCGAGGCGCGTCGCCACGCGATGGGCGACCGCGGCCTCCAGACTGTGATGATTGAGGATCGTCGCGACGAAGAACGAGGCGAGCTGCGGTTCGTCGCGCACGACGATCTCGGCCTCGCTACGCACACGGCTCCACAGCGGGTCGACGACGCCAGCGACGGCGTCCGATGCCCGGTTCTGGCTCAGCGCAGGACTGGCAGACATGCCTTCCTCCTCGGAAACTAGATCACGCGTCGTTTTGATCGAATCGATCAAAACGCAGAAAACGTGATCGATTCAAAAGTTGAGAGCAGGCTTCGCGTGAAAAACCGTTGCCACTTTTTCGCAGCCTGCTCTAGGGGCGGGACGGTCCTCCGGCCGGTACCACCCTAGCCTGTCCCGAATAACGATCTGCCAGCGCTCGCCCGTTCTACGACGGTCGGCGGCGTTGGTTCGGCACGGCTGGAGAACCAGCTCCTTCGTGCCGTGTGGACTGGAAGTGATTGCAAGGTTGCGTTGCGTCAAGGCCCGCCAGGGTCGCCGCGCCAGCCCAGGTCATCCGTCGATCACCGCACGGCGCATGGCGGGAGGCTGGCGAGGTGTACGGCGTCGCGACGACCTTCGTCAGGCGCTACGCCGGTGCGACTCCGTGGCCGGCTCGATCGACGGTACACGCACGTCGATCATGGCGATCAGACGGTCGAGCATGGTTGCGACGGGCACACCGGAGGTGTCGACCGTCGCCGAGGCCCGGGCATAGAGCGGCTCGCGGCTGAGCAGCACCGAGCGCAGATCCTCCAGGGCGGTGGCGTGATCGCCCGTCGATTCCAGTTGGCCCTGATCGCGCACCCGCTGCATGTGCTCCTCGGGGCGAGCCTGGAGCCAGATCGTCACGAAGGATTGCAGCAGCAGGTCGTAGGTCAGCGGCTCGGCGACGATGCTGCCGCTGGTGGCGAGAATCAACGGGCCGGGATGCGCGGTCAGGCGGCGGAGCGCTCGCTGCTCGAGCCGGCGATAGCCCTCCTGGCCGTAGATCGCGTAGATTTCCTTCACCGACAGCGCGTTCTCGCGCTCGATCTCGGCATTGAGTTCGACGAAGGTCCAGCCCAGACGCTCGGCGGCGAGGCGCCCGAGCGTCGATTTGCCGGCGCCGCGAAGGCCCACCAGCGCTACGCGGATCCCGCCGCTTTGCCCCGCCTGCTGAGGCGAAGTTCCCGACAGCACGGATTTGGCTAGGGCCACCTGCTCGGGAGACGCCTCGCGCAGCAGGTCGCGGATCAGCCTCCATTCGGGCGAAGAGTCCTGGCCTGCGATCATGTCGTCGAGGCGCACGCCCATGGCGTTGGCGACCCGCCGCAGCAGGATGATCGAGACGTTGCCTTGTCCGCTCTCGAGTTGCGCGATGTAGCGCTCCGACAGGCCGGACGTCTGGGACAGGAGTTTGCGCGAGAGTCCCCGCACGGTCCGGGCATCGCGCACGCGACGGCCGAGTTCGCTCAGGAAGATCGCTTCGGGTTCCACCACGCCGGTCATGGCGCCATCAGCCTCTTATGCATCGCGACACCACACCCGGGATCGGGTTCCGTCGTCGACGCGACCTCGACCCCACTGCGTTGCAATCGGCGGACCACGATGCCCGCACCGGCGCGGGCGTCACGGTCGCGCGAGCCGCCGCGACCCCATCCACCGACATGGTCGCGTTCGTGCTGCATCGCAATAGTGGATTTTCGGGAGTGTCTGTTCAGGGCGCTCGACGCAATCTGCGCCTGAGCGGGATACCCATGCGTTTCTTGCCGGGAACAAACGGTGTGAACGGCCGCGCAGAACCTTGACGCTACCCTCTGGGTCTTCGGGCTACTGGGCAGCAGGGAGTGCAGTGGCCTCCAGCACCTCAGCCGGCGCCGTCGTCCTGCGGGCGGTCGTCACGGGTCGGGCCATCGACGCGAGCATGGTGGCGGCGGGACGGCGCGGCGGCAACGGCACCTCGACGAGGTCGGCGGAGGCGACGATCGCATTCTGGGCGGGCGCGGCCTGAACCGGTACGCCTGCGGCCATCGGAGCTGCTGCGACCTGGACGGGAGTCTCTGCGTGAGCCGGGGCGGTATCGCCGCCGAGGGTGGCCGGGCGGCGCGGCGGTAGCGGAACCTCGACGGGGCCGACCGAACCGGACGGGGCGGCATAGGCGAGTGCGGTGGTTCCGGCGATGCCGGCCCGCGGATCGGCCGAGGCCATCTGGACGGGGGCCGCATTCTGACCGGAGCGGAGGCCGAACAGCTTGGAGAAGTCGTTGGAGGAACTCGCGGTCTGCACCGCCCCGGAGGCGGGCACCTCGTCCGGCACCGCCGTTTCGATGCCGAGCTTCTTGGCTGCGTAGTAGAAGCCGCGGTTGTAGTAGCGATAGGCCTGATCGATGTCGCCCTTGGCCAGACGATAGGCGGTGGCGAGATAGGCGATGCCGTATTTCAGGTTGGTCTCGGGGTCGTAGAGACCGGAGGCGTCGCCGGTGTAGCCCATGCCCCGGGCCGTGGCGTGCTTGATCTGCATCAGCCCGAGCGCCGAGCCGCCCCTGGCCCGCGGATTATAGTTGCTCTCGCGCTTGACCACCCTGTGCACGAAAGCGGCCGGCACCTTGTTGGCCTTGGCCTGCTGCTCGATCAGCGCGTCGATGTTGTCGTGCGGGCCGTTGCTCTGAGCGAAAGCCGGCAGAGGGGCGGCAAAGACCATGGCGGCAAGCACGAGGCGCGTCTGCATTTCCGGCACGATCCAGTTCGGTGTGTCGGCCCTCCGTCGGATCGGATACGGCCACGGTCTCACCGAAGCTTGGTCGTGTCGAAATGAGGCCGTAAAGCGGCCTCGCCGGGCCGGATGTCGCCAGCGTAGCCGTTCGCCGGATCCCTGTGTCGAGAAGGGCACAGACCTCGCCGGATGGCTCAGCCCAGCACGATCCGCTCGATCGCCTGGGCGAAACCGTCTTCGTCGTTGGATGCCGTGACCGCGGAGGCTGCGGCCCGCACCTCCGCCTTCGCATTGCCCATGGCGATCGACCGGCCGCTCACGCGGAACATCGCCACGTCGTTGCCGGCATCCCCAAGGGTCGCGATCCGTGCGGGGGCTATCCCGAGACGGCGGCTCATCTCCAGCACGAAGCCGCCCTTGCTCACCCCCGGCGGCGTGATGTCGAGATAGTAGGCCTGCGAGCGCTCGATTGCCGCGCGCTCCCCCAGCGCCGCCGAGAGTTGTGATTCGACGCGGGCGAGCTCGTCGGCATCGCCGCTGACGCCGACGATTTTCTGGGCCTTGCCGAGCAGCGGGCCGAGGTCGCTCACGACCGTCGGTTCGACGCCGAGCGTCCTGCGTTCGAGGTCTGCATAGGGTGCCCCCGGATCGCGCAGGGTCCAGGTGCCGTCGGCAAACACCCAGACGTCGATGCCGGCCCGCAGCAGATGGTCGACGGCCTCCCGCGCCGTACTTTCGGGGATCGTCGTCTGCGAGAACGGCACGAGGTCCGGTCCGACGAGCGTACCGCCGTTGAAGGCGCCCATCGGCAGGCGGAGGTTCAGCGGTTCGACCAGCGCCTTGAAGCCGATCGGCGGCCGGGCCGAGGCGACCGTGAAGGCGATGCCGGCGGCGTCCAGGCGCTTCACCGCGTCGATCGTCGCGGGCGTCAGCCGCTTGTCCGTGGTGACAAGCGTGCCGTCGACGTCCGAGACCACGAGGGCGATGTTCATGCGTCGCATCCTGTCGCGTCAGGAGGCCTGCGAGACCCCCAATCGGATGGCGATGGCCGCCGCGACGGCGTCCGGTCCGTCGTCGATCCCGACGGTGATGGGACGCTCCTCGGGGCCGGGAGGTTCCAGGGCCGCGAACTGGCTGTCGAGGAGTTCGGCCGGCATGAAATGGCCGCGGCGCCGTTTCAGGCGCTCGCCGATGAGCGCCCGGCTGCCCTCCAGATAGACGATCCGGATATCCGGCCGGTCCTGCACCAGGGCGTCGCGATAGGAGCGGCGAAGCGCCGAACAGACGATGACGCCGCTCGTCCCGGCCGCGAGCCGTGCGTCGATCCAGGCGCGGATCAAGGCGAGCCAGGGCTTGCGGTCGGCGTCGTCGAGGGCGTGGCCCGTGTGCATCCGGGCGATGTGTTCAGGGGTATGGAAATCGTCGCCGTCGACGAAAACCCAGCCGAGGCGTCGCGCGAGCAGCTCCGCCACCGTGCTCTTGCCGGAACCGGACACGCCCATCACCACGAGCACCATCGGATCCGGCATGCCTCCTCCTCGCGACGCGCCGGGAGACCGCCTCCCGCCCTAGAACACGCTGCGTTTTGATCGTTTCAAGAGTTGAGAGCAGGCTTCGCGCGAAAAACCGTTGCCACTTTTTCGCAGCCTGCTCTAGGCGGCAACCGTCTCGCACGGGAGCGCGACTGCGGTCGAGGGCTTGGGCCATGCGACGAGGGCACGCTCGCGCAGGGTCTGCGGCCCGAGCGTGATCGCGAAGAAGTCGTAGGCGCCGCGCCGGTCGTTCGACATCAGGAATTGGAAGTGCATCCGGAACGGGCGAAACCGGACCTTCCGATAGGTCTCGTCGTCGATGATCTCGCGGAAGCGGGCGGAGCGGATGATCGGGTTGGCGACCACCGGGTCCGGCCCGAGCTGCAGGTCGAGGTCGTGGAGTGGATTGAAGTGCGGGAAGTTCAGCCAGTCCTGCGGCGCCACGTAGTCGACCCAGACGATCCTCCGCGATTGAACGAGGCTGGCGATGTCGGTACGCACGCGACCGGCCTGGGGCTGGAGCGCCACCAGGGGCAGGCCGGAGCCGAGGGTGGCGAGCGACAGGATCGGGCCGCGCGTGCCGATCTCCGGGTCGCGCGCAAGGAGCCGGGCGGCGACCTCGACCGCCGTCAGGCCGCCGCTCGAATGTCCGACGATCAGGATTTCGTCGATCGCCTCCCCGTTCCGCGCGAACCCGTCGAGGCGCGCCGCGACGTGATCGGTGAAGACGTCGAGCCGCGCCCGGTAGTCGGGCCGCCGGCCCTGGCCGTGCTGCCAGTGGAACACCCAGTCGTTCAGGATCTGCCAGAAGAAGATGCGATTGAGCAGCGCCTCCATCGCCCGGACCCAGCCGAGCCCGACCGCGATGCCGAGGGGGATCGTAGCCCAGGTGGGCAGGTGCACAGAATGCGCATACCAATCGCCGAGATGGGCGTGGACGAGGAGCGCCAGGAGCGCGGTCACCACACCGAGTAGCATCAGCATCACGAAGGGGTAGATGATGATGTTCCCGTACTTCCAGTTGAGCCGGTAGAACGTGAACAGCTTGCCCCGGACCAGCGCATGCAATGTGCCGATGACGAGGAGCGCGACGCTGATGAATCGCGAACGCGCCGCGTCGCGCGCGACGATGTCGTCCCAGAACAGCACGTCGTAGCTGGCCTCGGCGCCCCCCGTGGCGGTATGGGCCTTGACGGTCCAGCTCTGCACGAGGCCATCTTCCGAAAGGGTGGCGCGACTGATCTCGCGCTTGCCCTCGCCGAAGCGCTTGGCGTGGCGCAGCAACTCCCTCACGAAGAGCAGGCGATAGCGCGTGCGCGCTTCCGGATCGTAGCCCGGCAGATAGAAGACATGGCGGCGGCGGATCGGCGCGGTCACGCGCTGATCGGGCAGATCCGGCGGCGTGTAGCTGACGGGCTTGTTCATCGATCCCGACCGGCGACGGCCGCTCTCTGCAATCGAACGTCGTCGATCCCTGTTGGCCGAGGACGGCAATATTGCGGCCTTCAGTCTTTGCCGTGACAGAATTCTGTCGAGGCGCAGATAGGCGGAAGCCCTGGGTTTACATCGGCTCCGCCGGCCACGCTGTGGGAATCGGGGAGCGCGAGCTCCGTACGCCGGTCCTCGGATCACTGTGACTGCCTCGCCACGGACAGGCTCGGTGGTTTGGGCTAGGCAGCAGGTCCAAGGAAACCGACAGGCCATCCTGTATGCGCTCCATTCCCCTTGCCCTATGCGTCGCGCTGGCGGCCTCGGGCTGCTCGTATCTGCCGGCGTCTGGTCCGACGTCGCGTGCGATCGTGGACGGGGCGGACGTCGCGACGCCCCAGGGGGTGTATGCGCGCTACGAGCTGATCGACGTCGACCCGGCGATC
>NZ_VRVE01000061.1:0-26346 GCF_008040035.1 Methylobacterium sp. WL9 | reverse complement strand
CCCGCACCAGCGGGCCGCGGGACGCCGTGGGACCGAGTTCTACAAACCACAGAGTGGTTCCGCGGCGTCCCGCGTCCACCCTCGTGACAGTTTGGGCCATGCCGCCGGAGCGTAACGCTCGCGGGGATGCGGATGGCTGACTGTGCCTCTTGCCCGGCCCCTTTGCCGCGCCCCTTCGCTCGGCCCCCTTGCCCGGAGACCGACTCTTGGGCAGTGCGCCGTCGAGGCTCGATGCCCACCCAGACAAGTCATGCGCGGCCGCGACCCTGAAAGCCCCCGACGCCCCCTCACCCCGCGACGCGATTCGAGCTACATCCCGCCCGACATGGCCAAATCCGCACCCATTCCCGCCCCGAAACCCCAGGTCGCCCGCTTCGCCCTGCCGAAATCGGCGCCCCTGGCGAAGGCCCTGGAGGCGCTGAAGCGCGGCGACAGCCCGACGCTGTCGAGCGTGCCCGACGGGTTCGACACCATCGTCGTGGCCGACCTCGCCCGCGCGCTGGCGCAGGGCTTCGAGGGGCAAGGATACGAAAGACCTGCGGTGCTGGTGCACGTGGCGCGCGATTCGAGCCGCTCCAACGCCTTCCAGCACGCCCTGAAATTCGTCGCCCCCGAGATCGAGGTGATGAATTTCCCGAGCTGGGACTGCCAGCCCTACGACCGCGTCTCGCCGAATTCCGGCATCGCGGCCCAGCGCATGACCGCGCTGTCGCGGCTGACCCGGTCGCGCTCGTCGGAGGAGAAGCCGCGCATCCTCTGCACCACGGTGAACGCCCTGGTGCAGCGCGTGCCGCCGATGACCCGGATCGCGGTGGAGACCTTCTCGGCGGCGGCCGGCAACGTCGTGCCGATGGCCAAGGTCACCGAATGGGTCGAGGCCAACGGCTTCCTGCGCACCGGGACGGTGCGGGACACCGGCGAATACGCCGTCCGCGGCGGCATCCTGGACCTGTCGCCGCCCGGTCTGCCGAACCCGATCCGGCTCGATTTCTTCGGGGATACGCTCGAATCCATCCGCGCCTTCGATCCGGAGACACAGCGGACCGTGGGCTCGCTCCGCTCCCTCGACCTCGTGCCGATGAGCGAGGTCCAGCTCGTCACCGAGACGATCCGGCGCTTCCGACAGGGCTACATCGCGTCGTTCGGCGCGGCGACCCGCGACGACCGGCTCTACGAGACCGTGAGCGAAGGCCGGCGCTATGCCGGCCTCGAACACTGGATGCCGCTCTTCTACGACCACCTCGACACGCTGTTCGACTACGTGGCCGGCGTGCCGATGGTGTTCGATGCCCAGGCTGAGGACGCGGCGACCGAGCGGCTCGACCTGATCCAGGACTACTTCCACGCCCGCGACGAGGCGCAGAAGACGCCGCAATCCGGCGTCGCACCCTACAAGCCGCTGCCGCCGCGCGCCCTCTACCTGACCACGAACGAGTGGAAGCAGCGGATCGCGGCGAGCGCCGTCGCCCGGCTGACGCCCTTCGCGGTGCCCGAGAGCGAGGGGCGGGACGGCATCGATTGCGGCGCCCATGCCGGCCGAAACTTCGCGCCCGAACGGGCGGACGAGGCGGCCAGCGTCTTCGATGCGGCAGTGGCCCACATCAAGGAGCTGCAGGGATCCGGTCATCACGTGATCCTCGGATCCTGGTCCGACGGCTCGCGCGACCGGCTCTGCGGCGTGCTCAGCGACCACGGCCTGAAGAAGCCGATGGAGATCAACACCCTCACCGCCGTCAACGCGCTCAAGCGCGGCACGGACGTGGCGGTGGCGGTCTGGGGCCTGGAATCCGGCTTCGTCATCGACCGGCTCGCCGTGGTCTCGGAGGGCGACATTTTGGGCGACCGGCTGGTGCGCCAGAAGCGCCGCTCGAAGCGCCCGCAGGACGTGATCCTGGAGGTTCAGGCGCTGCAGCCGGGCGACCTTGTCGTGCATGCCGACCACGGCATCGGCCGTTTCGTGACGCTGAAGACCGTGCATGCCGCCGGCACGCCGCACGACTGTCTCGAGATCCAGTACGCCACCGGCCTGCTGCTGCTGCCGGTGGAGAACATCGAGCTCCTGACCCGCTACGGCTCCGAGGATTCGGAGGTCGCGCTCGACCGGCTCGGCGGCAGCGGCTGGCAGGCCCGCAAGGCGCGGATGAAGAAGCGCATCCTCGAAATGGCGGGGGCGCTGATCAAGGTCGCGGCCCAGCGTTTCGTGAAGCAGGCGCCGCGGCTTCGCCCGCCCGAAGGGCTCTACGGCGAGTTCGCGGCCCGCTTCGCCTTCGAGGAGACCGAGGACCAGGCCACCGCCATCGACGCGGTGCTCGACGACCTCAACACCGGCCGTCCGATGGACCGCCTCGTCTGCGGCGATGTCGGCTTCGGCAAGACCGAGGTGGCGTTGCGCGCCGCCTTCGCCGCGTCGATCTCCGGCAAGCAGGTCGCGGTGATCGTGCCGACGACACTGCTGGCCCGCCAGCACTTCCGCACCTTCGCCGAGCGCTTCAAGGGGCTGCCGATTCAGGTGGCGCAGCTCTCGCGCTTCGTCTCGGCGGCCGACATGCGGCAGAACCGGGCCGGCCTCGTCGACGGCACCGTCGACATCGTCGTCGGCACCCATGCGCTGCTGGCCAAGAACATCGCCTTCAAGGACCTCGGCCTGATCATCGTCGACGAGGAGCAGCATTTCGGCGTCGTCCACAAGGAGCGGCTGAAGACGCTGCAGGCCGACGTGCACGTGCTGACGCTCTCGGCGACGCCGATCCCGCGCACGCTCCAGCTCGCCATGACCGGTGTGCGCGAACTCTCGATCATCGCCACGCCGCCGGTGGATCGCCTCGCGGTCCGCACTTTCGTGACGCCGTTCGATCCGCTGCTGATCCGCGAGGCGCTGCTGCGCGAGCGCTACCGCGGCGGGCAGTCCTTCTACGTGGTGCCCAGGATTGAAGACCTCGCCGAGGTCAAAAGATTCCTCGACCGTGAGATGCCGGAGACCACCGTCGCGGTCGCCCACGGCCAGATGGCGGCGGGGCAGCTGGAAGACGTCATGACGGCCTTCTACGAGGGCAAGTACGACGTGCTGCTCTCGACTACGATCGTCGAATCGGGCCTCGACATCCCCACCGCCAACACGCTGATCGTGCACCGGGCCGACATGTTCGGCCTCGCCCAGCTCTACCAGCTGCGCGGCCGCGTCGGCCGGTCGAAAGCCCGCGCCTACGCCCTATTCACCACTCCGGCGAACCGCCAGCTCACCGCCCAGGCCGAGCAGCGCCTCAAGGTGCTGCAGACCCTCGACACCCTGGGCGCCGGCTTTCAGCTTGCGAGCCACGACCTCGACATCCGCGGCGCCGGCAACCTCTTGGGCGACGAGCAGTCCGGCCACGTCAAGGAGGTCGGCTACGAACTCTACCAGCAGATGCTGGAGGACGCCGTCACCGCGCTGAAGGCCGGCATCGAGGAGCCGGTGGAGGAGGCGTGGTCGCCGACCATCGCGCTCGGCGCGCCCGTCACGATCCCCGAGGACTACGTCGAGGACCTCACCGTCCGGCTCGGTCTCTACCGCCGCCTCTCGACGCTGGAGAACGATCAGGAACTGGAGAGCTTCGGCGCCGAGCTGATCGACCGCTTCGGCAAGCTGCCGCCGGAGGTGGAACAGCTTCTCAAGATCGTGACGATCAAGATTCTCTGCATGGACACCAACATCGAGAAGGTCGAGGCCGGCCCGAAGGGCATCGTGATCCACTTCCGCGAGCGCAAGTTCGCCAACCCGCAGGGGCTCATCGCATACGTCACCGCCCAGGCCTCCTTCGCCAAGGTGCGACCCGACATGAGCATCGTGTTCATCCGCGAGCTGACCTCGATCCCGGCCCGCCTCAAGGAGACGACCGGGATTCTTCGGAGTCTCGCGAAGATGGTGGGAACGGGGAAGAAGGCGGCGTGAAAACGAAAAGGGCGGGCCTCGCGGCCCGCCCGTCATCGTCCCGTTACCACGAGGCTCTACAGGTCCGGCTCGTTGAGGACGTAGGGGCCGATTCGGCTCTTGAGATCGACCGGGGCCCCGACGCGGACAAGCGCGTCGTCCATGTCGATGACAGGGATGCCGCCGCGCTTCATCTGTTCGCGCAGGCGTTCGGCGAGGCGATCATAGGCCGCGTCGCGCCGCGTGGACATCTGGAGAAGCACTGCGGCGGGGCGCGCGATGACCGCGAGCACGTCGTCGAAAGCCTCGATCGAAGCGGTGACGCTGGCATAACCGAGCCCCGCAAGGTCGGCAGCCAGGGAATGGTCGACGGCGCGGAAGCCATCGTCGACAACGAGCACTTGTTGCAGCGCACCCATGATCGTCGGTGTTACCCCAGATCGGCAACCCTGGGAAGGGCGGCACCGCAACAACTCGCAAGGGCCGAATTGGTTCGCCGGCCACATCGATGCCGGCAAGGTGCGCCGACGCCGATGAGCGGGTGCTGAACGGAAGCGACGAATGTCTCCGCACGGCCGGCCGCCAAGCCCGTCCATCGGCCGGAACCGACTGGTTGCATGAAGGAATTCGGGTTCCGCCCACAGGCGGACGTGCGACGCTGCCGGAACAGGGAAGGGGCCGGCGAACCGCGTCACGCGCTCGCGAAATGGTCCGCGATACCGTCGGCGTCCAATCTCGCATGCGCGACGATCGCCGTCGCGAGACCGGCCGAGACCACCGGTGCGTAGGGACTCGTCCGCCAGGAATGGTCGGACTCGGTCGGCGCCATACCGCGTTGCAATGGGAGTGCGGCGCAGGCCTGCCCGCGGAACGCGAGGCGCCCTTCATCATCCCGGCGGATCGCCATCAGGCTCTCCGGCAGCGCGAGGCGTTCCGGCGCCGCCAGCACGAGGGCGAGGTCGCGGCTCGTCCCGCGCCGGCCCGAGACGATCGCGGTTTCGTCGAAGGCGACCGTGTCGATCACCGCATCGACCTGCAGCGCCTGCCCGGGCCGACGGCTGCGGTTCGGGAAGCGGACCGGCGCCCGGTGGACGAGGCCGATCGAGCGCAGCGTCGGGGGCAGGGCGCGGCCGGTGAGGTTGGCCTCGATGAAGCCGGGGGCGACGAGATGGGTCGGCACCGCGCGGGCCAACGCCGTCGCGAAGCCCGCCCCGTCGAAGAGCGGCAGCATCTCCAGGCTCGCGCCCGAGACCAGTGCCGCCGCGAGCCCGGTGACGAGGCCGCGCAGATCGTGCGGGCCGACGAGACTCAGGATGCGCTCGTCCGGCCCGACGCGGGTCGCCACGAGGTGGGCCGCCGCCGCCGCGACCAGGGAGCCGCCGGTGCGGTGGATCGGCCGGCCGGGGTCGCCGGCGGCGAAGCTGATGACGCCGCCGGAGAAAACCGGCGCGTCGGATCGGGATTCCTCCGCCGCGGCGCGTTCTTCCAGGACGACCCGATCGAGGTTGATCACACCGTCGGGCACCTCCGGCCCGAAGGCCGCGACGTAGCGCAAGCCGAAATAGCGGGCGGCGACCGCGCAGAGCCGCTCGGCGGGGGCAGACGCACCGAGGCGGGCTTGGGTGAGGACGGCGGAGAGTCCGGCGCTCTCGACGGCCGCGACGAGGTTGTCCTCGTCCCAGGAGGCCGGCAGGAGACAGGGGACATGGCCGGCCGCCTCGACCGCGAGCAGCGCCAGGGCGCTCTCGGCGCTGCCGGGCAGGCACAGGCCGATGCGGCTCCCGGGCGGCAGACGCCAGCCGCGCAGGCCGCGGGCAAGGCGTTCGACGATCTCGGCGGCGGCGGAATAGGTCCAGGTGATCGGCGGCCGGCCGCTCCAGAGCGGCTTGTCGGCGGGATCGATCAGGGCGACGCGGTCGGGATGGCGCCGGGCGGTGAGCCGCAACAATGCGCCGAGCCCGATCTGCGCCAATGACGGCGCCCGCAGCGACTCAGCTTCCGTGACAACCCAATGCGCAGACACCTGGACGCATCCCCGATCCCGCCTGCGGTGATGGGGTCGTCATGGTTAATCGAGCGTTAAGAGCCGGCGAGGGTGCGCCCGCGAAAACGCGCCGGCGGTTCATTTCGCCCAACTCTTGGCCACGGACTTCCGGATGGCCTCGCTCATCACGATGTCGAAGTTCAGGAAGTCCTGCACGTCGCGCAGGGCCCGCAGGCGATCGGCGAGGGCGTAGGCCTCCGGGGCGATCGGTGTGGGCGACGGCACCGGGGCATCGATCCCCAACCGGTCGAACACCGTCGCGGCGAAGGCTTCGAAGTAGTCGCGGTGGCCGACGATCGACACCCGCGAGAGCACCTCCACCGCGATGATGGAGTTGGCGGGCAGGATGCGGTCTTCGGGAAACCGCGTGCCGAGGAGCCGGGTCAGCGGGTTGTAGAGCAGGCGATAGGCCGATTCCGGCAGCATCCGGAAGAACCGCCTCAGGCTCTTCGGGTCGGCATAGTCGTAATCCGCGGTGAACCGCGCCGCCTCCGCCAGATCGCCCAGGCGCCAGCTCTGGTCGGGATCCTGGGCGAGCGCGGTGCGTTCGCGAAGCCAGAGCATACGGCTCGCCATTTCGACGAACGGCTCCTGGACGAGCATCATCGTCAGGATGTCCTGCAGCACGAAATGCGACTCGTAGCGCGGATAGACGAGCGCCCCGGACAGGAAGCAGGAGGTCAGGGTTGGCGTTTCGAACAGGACCGACAGGACCTGCTCGGAGAATTTCCCGATCCCGAAATAGCTCTGCTGGAAATGCGGGTAGAGCGCCGCCTGGAGCACGGTCTCGGGATGGATGCCGGTGTTCACCAGGACCGCCTTCAGCCTGCACAGGCCGTGATCCGGGATGCGGCGATGGATGAGGACGTTGGTGTCGACGTCGCGGACTTCGACCCGCGGAAGCCCTGCGAGGCCCGGAACGTTCTGCTCGTTGACCTGAAACCGGCATTGCCCGGTCGAGTGCAGGCCCGCTTCCCGAAGTTCGGCGATGGTCTCGCTCGCCGCGATCTCCGCCACCCGTCGTCCGTCGACGGAGACGTGGATACGGCTGATCGCCAGCGGGTTGTCCGGGACGACCCATCCATGGATGACGTGGCCCTCGTCAGCGTCTACGAAAAACCGCATGCCCCTCCGAGCGCCTCCCCTGGTCCGATCCGCGAAACCGTCGACCGGTTCGGATACGGCTCCGGCGCGAGGCGATTGATAGCCCAGTTCGCCGGCCGGCGCATGCCACAGAAATGCTGCCGATCCGAGGCAGAGGCCGCATCGTCACGAACAGCCGCAACCCGATCGGGCGGGACGCCTCGGAGTTTCCTCTCCATGCACAACGACGCGATCTACGAGCAACTGACCTCGGTCTTCCGCGACGTCTTCCAGGACGATGCGCTGACGATCGCGCCCGAGACGACGGCGCAGGACGTCGCCGGATGGGATTCCGGCCGGATGATCGAACTCATCATGGCGGCGGAATCGCAGTTCGGCATCCGCTTCACGAGCCGGGAGGTCGACGCCATGGCTCGCGTGGGCGATTTCGCGGAGACGATCGCGCGCAAGACCGCAGGCAGAGCTGACGGGCCGGGCTGACGGGCGGGGCCATGCATCTCTCCTGGCTGCCCGAACCGCGCGACTGGGCAGGCGCGCTGGCGTCGCTCGGTGCGCCGGATGCGCCCTGGGAGGCGTTCGTCCGGCTCGCCGGCACGCGGCTCGACGCGCTCCGGACGAACCAGCTCGACCGCGCCCTTCAGAAGCGCCTGGCGCATGCAGCCGAGAGCTTCGGACCCCCGCCGGTCAAGCTCGCTGTTCTGGCCTCCTCGACCGTCTCGCACCTGCTGCCCGCGATCCGCGTCGGCGCCCTGCGCAGGGGACTCCGGCTCGAGACTTACGAAGGGCCTTACGGCTCCTATCTCCAGGACGTGCTCGACGACGCGTCGGGGCTGCACGCCTTCCGGCCGGACGAGATCCTGTTCGCGTTCGACACGGCCCACGTCACCCGCGGGATCAACCCGACGGCCGACGGCGCCTCGGCCGACGGCGCACGCGCGGCGGCGCTGGCGGGGATGCGCGACCTGTGGCGGCAGGCCCGCGCACGCTTCCGCTGCCCGATCCTGCAGCAGACCCTGCTCCCGACGGCCCTGCCGCTGCTGGGCGCGAACGAACATGCGCTCGCGGGCTCCCGCGCCTGGGCGACCATGCTGCTCAACGCCGAGATCCGCGAGGCTGCGCCGGAGGAGGGCGTCGACGTCTTCGCCCTCGACGACATGGCGCTGCGCTACGGTCTCTCGGCGCTGCACGATCCCGTCTGGTGGCTCAGGGCGAAACACGAGGTCAGCGCCGCAGCCGCGCCGATCTACGGGGACCGGCTCGCCAGGCTGCTCGCCGCGCGAAAAGGCCTGTCGCGAAAGTGCCTGGTGCTCGATCTCGACAACACCGTCTGGGGCGGGGTGATCGGCGATGACGGGCTCGCCGGGATCGTGCTCGGGCAGGGCAGCGCAGAGGGCGAGGCGTATCTCTCGTTGCAGGCCTATGCCCGCGACTTGGCGGCGCGGGGCGTCATCCTCGCGGTCGTCTCCAAGAACGACGAGGCCAATGCCCTGGAGGCGTTCGAACACCATCCGGAGATGCTGCTGCGCCGCGGCGACATCGCCGTCTTCCTGGCGAACTGGGACGACAAGGCCCAGAACCTCCGGCGCGTCGCCGCGACGCTGAACATCGGCCTGGAATCCCTGGTCTTCGTCGACGACAACCCGTTCGAGCGCGAGCTCGTCCGCGCCGAGTTGCCGATGGTGGCGGTGCCCGAACTGCCCGACGATCCGTCGGGCTACGCGCCCTGCCTCGCGGAAGCCGGTTATTTCGAAGCCCTCGCCGTCACCGACGAAGACCGGGCCCGCGGCCGGCACTACGCGGCGCAGGCCGTCCATCGCTCGGCGCTCGCGGAAGCGGCCGACCTGCCGGCCTATCTCGCCGGCCTCGACATGCGGCTGGTCGCCGCCCCGTTCGATCGGATCGGCCTCGCCCGGATCGTCCAGCTCACGAACAAGACCAACCAGTTCAACCTGACCACCCGCCGCACGACCGAGGACGCCACGCTGGCGCTGATGGCGGACGGCGACGTCCTCTGCCGCCAGTTCCGCCTCATCGACAGGCTCGCGGATAACGGGATGATCGGCCTCGTCGTCGGCCGTCTGACCGGAACGGGCGATTGCGTGATCGAGTCGTGGTTGATGAGCTGTCGCGTGCTCGGGCGCGGAGTCGAGGCGGCGATGCTGTCGGTGCTCGTGCAGGCCGCGTCGGAGAGGGGCGCGCAACGCCTGATCGGCCTCTACGGGCCGAGCGCGAAGAACGGGATGGTACGCGGCCATTACGGCCGGCTCGGGTTCACGCTGCTCGATACGGACGAGGACGGCGGCACCCGACACGGTCTCGACCTGTCGGCTTACGTCCCCAGTCCGGGACCGATCCACATCGAGGGCGTCTGAGCGGCCCGGCCGCGAGTCCGAATGATGGTTTCCGTCAGACGGACCGATCTGCGCCCTTCCGATTCACCCGGCATCCGTGTACGGCGCAGGCGTCATGCCTTCGCCGCATTACGGGGGGAAAGCAGGCCGCGCGATCGTTCGACCGGGCAACGGGTTACCTGGAGACAGGGCCGGCGTCCTCGAAGATCCGACGCTTCCGGATGGGATAGGCCCATCGCCGGTCCGTCGGGTCGCATCGGTCCCGCTGCTCTTCGGACACTGCGTGCGTCACGAAAGCCGCACCACGAAGCGACGATTCGAATCCGTTGAAGGGGTCATGAAGCCGATGTTCTCTGCAAACCGTCCCGCGCGCCCGCTGCGCACAGCCGCGCTCATCGCCCTGGCGGGCCTCGGCGCCGGCCTTGCCAGCCCGGCCTTCGCCCAAGCCAACAAGAAGCCCGCTCCGGCGGCGCCTGCGCCGGCTGCTCCCGCTCCGGCCGGTCAGCCGCAGCAGGGTGCCGCCCAGCAGGCCGGTCCGCAGATCATCACCGTCAAGTCCGAGCCGAGCCAGGACAAGTGGACCAAGGTCTGCGGCAAGGACAACAATTCCGGTACCGACGTCTGCTACACGACGCGCGACTTCGTCTCCGACAACGGCCAGCCGGTGCTCGCGGCCGCCGTCTACGACATGAAGAACGCGGCCCAGAAGCAGGAGGTCAAGGTCGTCCGCTTCCTGCTGCCGCTCGGCCTGATGCTGGCGCCCGGCATCCGCTTCAGCATCGACGGCAAGGAACTCACCGCCGGCAAGTTCGCGGTCTGCTTCCCCAACGGCTGCTTCGCGGAAGCCGGCGGCGTCACGCCGGAATTCATCGCCGCCCTCAAGAAGGGCACGCTGCTGAACGTCGCCGTGCAGAACCAGACCCAGAAGGAAGTCATCTTCGCGGTGCCGCTCGCCGGCTTCGGCACGGCCTTCGACGGCCCGGCCGTCGATCCGAAGGTGCTCGAAGAGCAGCAGAAGAAGCTCCAGGCCGAGCTCGAGAAGAAGAGCGATGCCATGCGCAAGAACCTCGAGAACGGTGCCGCCGCACCGGCCGCCAACGCCGCGCCGAAATAGTTTTTTGGATGAGGGTGTCTCTATCCCGGATCGGGGTGGAGACGCCGATCCGGTTACGACACGACGCAAAGGCCGGGCAGCAATGCCCGGCCTTTTTTCACGTTCGCCAATCTAAACCAGCAAAAAATCAGTTCGCCTGGCCGGCCCGCACCCGATACGCGCCGTCCGGCGCCCGGTCGAACACCTCGGAGATGCCGGCATGGCGCAGCGCCTCGCCCGAGGTGTCGGGCACGAGGTTCTGCTCCGAGACGTAGGCGATGTACTCGCTGTCCGCGTTTTCGGCGAGCAGGTGGTAGAACGGCTGGTCCTTGCGCGGCCGGACCTCCTCCGGGATCGCCTGCCACCATTCGTCGGTGTTGGCGAATTCCGGGTCGACGTCGAATACGACGCCGCGGAACGGATAGATCCGGTGACGGACTACCGAGCCGAGATTGAACTTGGCCGTTCTGATCAGGTCGTCGGGCATCGCAGCATCATGCATGGCCGGTAAATAGGCCGGGCTCTCGTCCATGTCACCCGATCCTGCCCTGCGGCAGGATCACGGCAGCTTGTAGACTTTCGCCAGTTCCGGGTCCTTGTCGGCGACGAGCCGGGCGAGGTCGACGATGACCTTGGCCTGTTTCCAGGTGGCGTCGTCCTGCATCTTGCCGTCGAGCATCACCGCACCGGTGCCGTCGGGCATCGCCGCGACGATGCGCGCGGCGAAGTTCACCTCGTCGGGATCGGGCGCGAACACCCGCTTGGCGATGGCGACCTGACTCGGGTGCAGCGTCCAGGCGCCGGCGCAGCCCATCAGGAAGGCGTTGCGGAACTGGACCTCGCAGGCGGCCGAATCGGAAAAGTCGCCGAACGGGCCGTAGAACGCCTTGATGCCGTTGGCGGCGCAGGCATCGACCATGCGGGCGATCGTGTAGTGCCAGAGGTCCTGCTGCGCCGAGGCGCGGGCCTCCTCGCCTTTGGCGTCGGAGATGACGCGGTATTCGGGGTGGCCGCCGCCGACGCGGGTGGTCTTCATGCCGCGCGAGGCCGCGAGGTCGGCCGGCCCGAGGCTCATGCCGTGCATGCGGGGCGAGGCGGAGGCGATGGCGTCGACATTGGCGACGCCTTCCGCCGTTTCCAGGATCGCGTGGACCAGGATCGGCTTCTCGACCTTGTGGCGAGCCTCGAGTTGCGACAGCAGCTGGTCGATGTAGTGGATGTCCCAGGGCCCTTCGACCTTCGGCACCATGACCACGTCGAGCTTCGAGCCGATCTCGGCGACGATCTCGAACAGGTCGTCGAGAATCCAGGGCGAATTCAGGGCGTTGATGCGGGTCCAGAGGCCGGTGCCGGTCCTGGCGAAGTCGATCTCCTTGCCCATGGCGATGAAGCCCTTGCGCGCGGCTTCCTTCTGGTCGGCCGGCACGGCGTCCTCGAGGTTGCCGAGCACCACGTCGACCGTCGCGGCCAGATCGCCGACCTTCGCGCGAACCTTCTCGTTGTGCGGCGGCACGAAGTGAATCATGCGCTCGAGCTTCACCGGAAGTTCACGGAACGGCTCCGGAGCACCGGCGGCGAGCGGCTGGAAGAAGCGGCGCGGAAGTTTCATGAGGTCTCGGGCTCCGGGTGCGGCCATCTCGGCAGACATTCTGGCCGTCCGGTTAGAGCATGATGCGGGAAAGTGGAATCCGGTTTCCCGAAAACGTCGTGCGACGGCAGAGATCGGGAGCGTGAGGTCCATCTCCGAGCAAGGCCTGCTGTCGCCTGAGCCGGCTTACCGTCACGCTAGAGCGCTTTCCGACCGAGTGGATACCGGTCGGTCGTAAGAAAGCGCGTCATAACGATGGCCTAGAGCCGCCGGCCTGATGCAATCAGGTCGGATACGGCTCTAGCCCGCCGCGGCGATGCTCGTCGGCCCAGGGACGGCCAGCGACCCGGATCGTGCGGCACGGCCGTCGACGGGATTCCACGATTTTGGAATGTGAGGACACTAGGCAAGACCACGCTTTGGTCGTTATCTTGCCGAGGCAGTCGGCCGAGCGGATTTCAACTGGTTAATCGAAATCATGAGCGCCTCTCAGACCTGCTCGACGGTGTGCGAAGTCGGCAAAAAAGCCGATTCCCATGTTTTTCGTGCGTTCGTCGAAGTTTCCGATCCCAAGCTCCTTCCCTCCGAAGATTGTATTGGGGCGGTTGCACGCGCCCGCCATGCCGACGTCACCTCGACGTGCGCTGACGCACGGAGCACCCCATCATGGGGGTCATTCGTACGCGGCCCATCAGGAACAGGCCGGAGCCTCCCGTGTTCTTCGGTCGAGGCGGCCTCGGGAAGGAATTGGCCATCATGATCGCATCGACCGGACGGTCCATGCTCGTCGGCGCCGTGGTGCTGGCCCTCGCGGCCGCGCCGCCGGTGGCCTTTGCGAGGCCTGCGGGGCACGCGGCGGGGAAGCATCCCGTCGAGAAGAAGCAGGCCGAAAAGCCGGCCACGCAACCGGAGCGCGTCGACTTCACCGCCGCGGAATCGGCCACCGCTTGGCCCGAAGGCCTGCCGGGCCGCTTGCGCCTCGACGGCGACGATCCCCGGGCCTTCCAGGCGCTGATCGACGGGGCAGGGGCCGCGGGCGATCCCTGGCTCGTGCTGTCGGGCGGCGGCGAGAACGGCGCCTTCGCGGCGGGCCTGCTCGCCGGATGGTCGCAGGCCGGCGACCGGCCGGCCTTCGGCGTCGTCACCGGCGTTTCGACGGGTGCGCTGATCGCGCCCTTCGCCTTCGTCGGCCCGGCGGCCGACCCGGCGCTCCGGGCGAACTACACCGAGATCACCGCGGCCGACGTGTTCGAGCTCGGCGGCAATCCCACCGCGGCGCTCACCGACAACTGGCCGCTCAAGGACCGCATCGACAAGTCGGTCACGCCGGACCTGCTCAAGGCCGTCGCCGCCGAGCACGCCAAGGGCCGCCGCCTCCTCATCGCGACGACCCAGGTCGACGCCGAGCGCTCGACGGTCTGGGACATGGGCGCGATCGCCGGCCTCGCCGCCGGCAAGGATGCCGGCCGCTACGGCGACAAGGCCCTGAAGCTGTTTCGCGAGATCGTGCTCGCCTCCACCGCCATTCCCGGCGTCTTTCCGCCGGTGATGATCGATGCGCTCGGCGAGGACGGCAAGCGCTTCCAGGAGATGCACAACGACGGCGGGGCCATGGCGCCGTTCTATCTCGCGCCGGCACCGGCCCTCGTCGGCCGCACGTCCGGCGTCCACCTGCCGACCCACTCGGTCTATCTCGTAGTGAACAACCGGCTGACGCCGGAATTCGGCATCGCGCCGCGCACGATCCTGGGCGTGCTCGGCCACTCGATGTCGGCGGCGATCAAGGCGCAGACCCGCGGTGCCATCGCGTTGGCGCAGATCTTCGCGCAGCGCTCGGGACTCGACCTGCACGTCGCCGAGATCGACGGCCGCTTCACAAAGGCCTCGTCCGCACCGTTCGACCCCGACTACATGAAGGCGCTCTACCAGCACGGCGAGGGCCTCGGCCGCGCCGGAACGGCCTTCACCGCGAGTCAGGTCAAGGGTGACGGCCCGCTGGAAAGCGTCAAGGGCACCGCCACACAACCGACGGACGGCTTGGGCGATTCGGCGGCAGCGCGCTGAGTCTGCGACGCCAGTTCAACGTCCCCGCATCAGGCTCGGCGCACCGAAGCGCGGCAGCACCCCTTCCCGCATCACGATCTTCCGCAAGGGCGCCAGCGTGCTCATGGCGACCAAGCCGAGACCGCGGAGGGCATCGATGGGCACGAGGTCGGCGAGCAACGAGCGGTTGAGAAGATCGACGGCCGTCCCGCGCAGGCGCGCATCGGCACCGCGGTTGCGGCCGAAGCCCGCAAGCGACGCCTGGGAACCGGGATCGCGTCCGGCCTCACGGGCAGCCATCACGACATCGCGCAGCGAAGCGGCGTCGCGAAGCCCGAGATTGAGGCCTTGCGCGCCGATCGGCGGAAATACGTGGGCCGCCTCTCCGATCAGTGCCAGCCGCAGGGCGACGGGCGTCGAGACGGAAAGCCCGCGCATCGGCACCAGCCCGCGCGGTCCGTCGATCCGCATGGCGCCGAGCATCGCCTGCGCCTGACGCTCGACCGATGACGCAAGTGCGCCGTCATCGAGAGCCGAGAGCCGTCGAGCCGGCCCCTCGCCGGTCACCCAGACGAGGCTCGATCGGTGGCCGCCCGGCAGCGGCACGAGCGTGAAAGGCCCCGCCCGGGTGTGGAACTCCGTCGAGACGTCGCGATGCGGGCGCTCATGAGCGAGGATCGTGGTGATCGCCGCCTGCGGATAGGACCAGTCCCGAACCGTCAGGCCCGATCCCGCCCTGAGCGGCGAGCGGGCTCCGTCGGCGGCGACGATCAGGCGGGTCTCGACCGTTCCGCCGTCCTGGAGGGTGATGACGGCGCGCTCATCGTCGCGCCGGCTCTCGGCCGCATCGCTCTCGAACAGGGTCAGGTTCGGGGTCGTCCGGGCGAGCAGACGCAGGCTCTCGACCAGTCGGGCGCTCTCGACGTTCCAGCCGAAGGCGTCGAGCCCGATTTCCGACGCGACGAACCGGGCAGGGGGCGGACGAAACAGGCTGCCGGTGTCGTCGATGAGATGGAGCTCGGCCAGGGGCGCCGCATACGGAGCGATCGTCGCCCAGGCGCCGAGCGCATCGAGGAAGCGTACCGAGCCGTCGAGCAGCGCCACGGTACGCCCGTCGGCCACCGGTGCATGCCGCCCGACGAGCGCGGTAGCGATGCCCTCGCGCGCCAGGGCGAGCGCCGCCGCGAGCCCCGCCGCCCCCGCGCCAACGACCGCCGCCTCGAACCGAACCATGCCCGACATCGCAACCCCAAGGACATCGCAATCCCAAGAGGGATTTTCAGCGCGACCCCTGCGCCGCGCCTCTGCCCAGAGCTTACAGAGGCGGCGACGCCGTCGGGTCAAGACCATGCGTCGCTGAGGAGCTTCAGCCGGATCCGGCCGGAGCTCGGACGAAACCAAAGCTTCCGGTCTGCATTACCCCCAAGCGTTTGGTCTTTGGGCGGCGCAGGGAGTGTCCGTTGAACACCTTTTCCATGCCGGCGGGCGAACACGAGGAGCGCAGCTTCGGCTCGTCGTTCGATCCCCTGTTGAACGGCGTCTCTCAGGGGCTCGCCGCTCTTTTTCCGCCGATCGAGAACACGCGCCGTCCTGTCTTCGAAGACGAAGGGGCTTGCGCGAACGAGGTTGAGGACGAGCGCGCGGACGCGTAGCAGGGGCCGATGAAGTCCCATTTGATCGAGCAGCACATCGCGGCGATGACCGTCGCGAGCACCAACCTGCTACGCCAGATGCACGACGAAGGTCTGCGCTACACCCTCGACGTCCGGCCCGACGACACGGCCACGATGCATGTCAGCGTGCGTGGACTGACGCCCGACATCGAGGGCCGCATCCGCCGCTGCCTGCTCGGCACCGGAATGACGATCACGGTGGCCGAGGCCTGAGGCTGTCTCTTCGTTGGTCGCAGCCCTATTTCGCCGTCGAGACCCAACGTTGAGGACGAGCGAGCATGCCGAAGGCGATCCGGATTCACGAATACGGCGGCCCGGAGGTGATGGTCTACGAGGACGTGCCGACCCCGGAGCCCGGCCCCGGCCAGATCCGCGTTCGGCAGACGGCCGTCGGCGTCAACTTCATCGACATCTACTTCCGCCAGGGAACCTACAAGGCGCCGTCGCTGCCGCATACGCTCGGCAAGGAAGGCGCGGGTGAGGTTGCGGCCGTCGGCGAGGGCGTGACCGGCTTCAGGATCGGGGAGCGCGTCGCCTATGCGGGCGCCAGCGGCACCTATGCCGAGGACGTCGTGGTCGATGCCTCCGGGGCCGTCCACGTCCCGGACGGCGTCAGCGACGAGACCGCCGCCGCGATGATGCTGAAGGGTCTCACCGCCCAATACCTGCTGCGCCGAACCTACCGCGTGCAGAAGGGCGACACGATCCTGTTCCATGCCGCCGCCGGCGGCGTCGGCCTCATCGCGACGCAATGGGCCAAGCATCTCGGCGCCACAGTGATCGGCACGGTCGGTTCGCCCGAGAAAGCCGAACTCGCCAAGCAGCACGGCTGTGATCATGTGATCCTGTACCGCGACGAGGATTTCGCCGCCCGCGTGCGTGAGATCACCAAGGGCGAGGGCGTGCCGGTCGTCTATGACGGCGTCGGCAAGGCGACCTTCCCGGCCTCCCTCGACTGTCTCCGGCCCTTCGGCACCTTCGCGAGCTTCGGATCCTCCTCCGGCGCGATCGACGCCTTCGACATCGGCATCCTGGCGCAGAAGGGCTCGCTCTACGCGACGCGCCCGACGCTGTTCACGCACATCGCCACCCGCGAATTGCTCGACGCCAACGCCGCCGAACTGTTCGAGGTCGTGAAGAGCGGGGCGGTGACGATCCCGATCCATTCCCGGGCGAAGCTCGCCGACGCGGCGCAGGTGCATCGCGATCTCGCGGGGCGGAACACGACCGGATCCACGGTCATGATCCCGTGATCCTGGGATCACGGGACACAAGGATTCCGGGCTCTGCCCGGACACGGCGAAGGACTCGTCCTTCGCGATCCTCGGTTTGGCGATGAGGTTCACGGAAGGCGATGTCCTGGTCGTCGTGGACGTCCAGAACGACTTTCTGCCCGGCGGGGCGCTGGCCGTGCCCGACGGCGACGCGGTGATCGCGCCGATCAATCGGCTCGTGCGGCGGGCGCCGCATGTCGTCGTCACGCAGGATTGGCACCCCGCGGGCCACGCCTCGTTCGCCGCGCAGCATCCGGAGCGAGCGCCGTTCGAGACCGTGCCGATGCCCTACGGCGAGCAGGTGCTCTGGCCGGACCACTGCGTGCAGGGAACGCACGGCGCCGAACTGGCCGCCGGACTCGACCTCGACAGGGCCGAACTGATCCTGCGCAAGGGCACCCGGTCCGGGGTCGACAGTTACTCGGCCTTCATGGAAGCCGACCGGAAGACCCGCACGGGCCTCGCCGGCTACCTGTGCGAGCGCGGCCTGACCCGCCTCGTCCTCACCGGTCTGGCCACCGACTTCTGCATCCTCTGGACGGCGCTGGACGCACGCGCCGAAGGCTTCGCGGTGGCGGTCGTGGAGGATGCGGTCCGTGGCATCGACCGCGACGGGTCGGTCAGCCGGGCTTGGTATGCGATGTGCGAAGCCGGCGTCGATCGGATCGATAGTCGCGAAATACAAACCTAACGGGATCCTGTCGTCACAGGATCCCGGGACGTGTCCGCTACACCGCGATCCCGTGCAGGTCGTAGGCGTCCGCCCGCTCGATCTTCACAGTGACGATGTCGCCTTGGCGCAGGGGACGGCGGGAAGCAACGTGGACCGTGCCGTCGATCTCCGGCGCGTCGGCCTTGGAGCGGCCCTTGGCGCCCCCCGGCCCGGCCTCGTCGATGATCACCTGGAGCCGCTTGCCGACCTTGGCCCGCTGCAGCTTCAGCGAGACCAGACCCTGTGCTTCCATGAAGCGCCGCTTGCGCTCGGCTTTCACCTCGGGAGGCACCGGCACGCCGAGATCGTTGGCGGTCGCACCGCGCACCGGCTCGTATTCGAAGCAGCCGACCCGCTCGAGCCGGGCCTCCCGGATCCAGTCGACGAGTTCCTCGAACTCCGCATCGGTCTCACCGGGAAAACCGACGATGAAGGTCGAGCGGATGGCGAGGTCCGGGCAGATCTCGCGCCAGCGCCGGATGCGCTCGAGCTGCTTCTCCTGGTTGCCCGGCCGGCGCATCCGCTTGAGGACGCTGGGGGAGGCGTGCTGGAGCGGCATGTCGAGATACGGCAGCACCTTGCCCTCGGCCATCAGCGGGATGACCTCGTCGACATGCGGGTAGGGGTAGACGTAGTGCAACCGCACCCAGGCCCCGAGCTCGCCGAGTTCCTTGGAGAGGTCGTAGAAGCGGGCACGCACGTCCCGGTCCTGCCAGCGGCTCGCGGCGTAGCGGGTGTCGACGCCGTAGGCGCTGGTGTCCTGCGAGACCACCAGCAGTTCCTTGACGCCGGCCTTCACCAGCTTCTCAGCCTCGCGCAGCACGTCCGCCGCCGGCCGGCTGACGAGATCGCCCCGCAGGCTCGGGATGATGCAGAAGGTGCAGCGGTTGTTGCAGCCCTCGGAAATCTTCAGATAGGCGTAGTGCCGCGGCGTCAGCTTCACGCCCTGGGGCGGGATCAGGTCGAGGAACGGGTCGTGCGCCGGCGGCACCGCCTCGTGCACGGCGGCGACCACGGATTCGTAGGCCTGCGGGCCGGTGACGGCGAGCAGGTTCGGATACTTTTCGCGGATCTCTTCGGGCTGTGCGCCCATGCAGCCGGTGACGATGACCCGGCCGTTCTCGGCCATCGCCTCCCCGATCGCCGAGAGCGATTCCGCCTTGGCCGAATCGAGGAAGCCGCAGGTGTTGACGATGACCACGTCGGCCCCGTCGTGGCGGCGGGCCAGTTCGTAACCCTCGGCCCGCAGATGCGTGAGGATCCGCTCGGAATCGACCAGCGCCTTGGGGCAGCCGAGCGACACGAAGGAGATCCGCGGGGCGGCCTTCGTCACGGCATCTGCGGGTACGGCGGTGGCGGTCATGGCGTCTCGGACGGCGACGTGACGCGAGGCGGCCGGTTGGGCCGCTCGGATCGCGAAGGCAAGAGGATGCGCGGGGTATAGCCCGCCACTGCCCGCGTTGCGAGCCTCGCGCCCCGCGTCGGCCTGGCCGGCCGAAGCATGCCCGACGGCGCCGCCGCGCCCAGCGTGCCGCCAGCAATCGTCCGAGATCGTATATGAAACGCCGAATCCATTCGATTTCAGTAATTTGGCATATTGTCCTCGTGCTCCGGATGAAGGCCTGCAGCTCGAAAGGGCAGGGCGCTCATGCCCTGGCTGCAGACGGGTCGCACCGAGCGGGAATTGACGGGAGGTCTCTCGGCGCAGTTGGTGCTTGCGACACACCCGAGCGCGAGACGCGAAATCACCGCCCCCATGGTCTGGACCCGCGAGATCCCATCCATCGACGCGATCGTGGCGGCACAGCGCCTGTCGCGCCTGCCCGGGCTCGCCTTCCTCGACAGCGCCATGCAGCATCACATGCTCGGGCGCGTCTCCGTGCTCGGCGCCGATCCGTTCGGCCGCTTTCGCCTACGGGAGGGCCGCGCTACCCTCGACGGACAGGCTCTCGACGGCAAGCCGCTGGAGGCCCTGCGCGCCTGCCTCGCGCCCTACCGGCTGCCGCCGCAGCCCGACCTCCCCGCCTTTCCGGGCGCCGCGATCGGCTACTTCGCCTACGATCTCGGCCGGGAGCTGGAGCGTGTGGCGAAGCCGCCGCGTCGGGCCGGGCTGACCGACGACATCGCCTTCAACCTCTACGACACACTTCTCGCGATCGACCACGAGCACGACCGCTGCGTCCTGATCGCCACCGGATTTCCCGCCACGGATCCGGACGCACGCGTGGCCCGGGCACAGACCCGTCTCGACGCCTTCGCCGCATTGCTCGG
This sequence comes from Methylobacterium sp. WL9, assembly GCF_008040035.1. Classification (NCBI taxonomy): domain Bacteria; kingdom Pseudomonadati; phylum Pseudomonadota; class Alphaproteobacteria; order Hyphomicrobiales; family Methylobacteriaceae; genus Methylobacterium; species Methylobacterium sp. WL9. The sequence goes on along the minus strand of NZ_VRVE01000061.1, from coordinate 6,286 downwards.
GACACCGGCCGAGCCCGAACCGCAAACCAAATCCACTCCGGCACCGCTTACCTGGCACTCGAACTTCTCGCGGCAAAGCTATGAGGACGCAGTCGAAAAGGTCCGCGACTACATCCGGGCCGGCGACATCTACCAGGCCAACATCGCCCAGCGCTTCTCCGCCGAACTGCCGCCGGGCTTCGATCCGTTCGCGCTCTACCAGCGGCTGCGCGCGACCAATCCCGCGACCTTCGGCGCCTATCTCGCCTTCGACGAGCTGACGGTCGCATCGAGTTCACCCGAGCGTTTCCTGACGTTGCGCGGCCGGGAGGTCGAGACGCGCCCGATCAAGGGGACCGTGCGCCGGGTCGAGGATCCCGACGAGGACGCCGCGCTGGCAAAGGCCCTCCAGGCAAACCCGAAGGAGCGCGCCGAGAACATCATGATCGTCGACCTGCTGCGCAACGATCTCTCGCGGGTCTGCGAGCCGCGCAGCGTGCGGGTGCCGGTCCTGTGCGGTCTGGAATCCTATGCCTCGGTCCACCATCTCGTCTCGGTGGTCACGGGCACCCTGCGGGAGGGTACTGATGCCCTCGACCTCATCGCAAAGACGTTTCCCGGCGGCTCGATCACCGGTGCGCCGAAGCTCAGGGCCATGGACATCATCACCGAGATCGAAGGGGATGCCCGGGAACTCTACTGCGGTGCCATCGGCGCCATCGGTTTCGACGGCACCATGGATACCGCGATCGCCATCCGCACCGTGTTCATGGACACACGAGAGGCCGTGCTCCAGGCCGGCGGCGGCATCACGCTCCTGTCCGAGCCCGGTCCGGAATACGAAGAGACCCTGACCAAGGCCGCCCGGGTCTTCGCCGCCTTCGCGCCGGACGGCGAGGGGGGCCGATGATTCTCGTCGTCGACAACTACGATTCCTTCGTCTTCAACGTCGTGCGCTATTTCGAGGAGCTCGGCGAGACGGTTGCAGTCGCCCGCAACGACGCGCTCTCGGTCGCCGAGATCCGCGCCATGGTGCCCGACGCCGTGGTGATCTCGCCGGGGCCCTGCACGCCGGCCGAGGCCGGGGTCAGCCTGCCGGCGATCCGTGACCTGTCGGGCGTGGTGCCGATCCTCGGCGTCTGCCTCGGCCACCAAGCCATCGGCGCGGCCTTCGGTGGGCGCGTGGAGCGCGCGATCCGCCCGCTCCACGGCCAGGCCACCCCCGTGCGCCACGACGGCACCGGCCTGTTTTCGGGCCTGCCCGACCCGATGGCGGTGGCGCGCTACCACTCGCTGATCGTGTCGCCCGAACCCGGCATGAACGAAAACCTCGCGGTGAACGCGGTCTCGGCCGAGGGCGAGATCATGGCGCTGTCGCACCGCCGGCATCCGACCTGGGGCATCCAGTTCCATCCGGAATCGGTGCTCACCGAAGGCGGCCACGCGATCTTTTCCAATTTCCTCCGGCTCGCCCGCGCCTGGCGTGAGGGGCGGGGACGGATGCCGGAAAAAGTGAGCCTCGATGCTCTGGTGTGACGGCCGGGTCGTCGAGGGCCCGATCCCGTTCGACCTGTCCGATCGCGGCCTGCTGCTCGGCGACGGCGTGTTCGACACGGCGCTCGCCTGCGACGGACGCATCGCCTTCGAGGACGCCCATGTCGCCCGGCTCGTAGCGGCGGCGCAGGCGCTGGGATTCGCGGATGAGCCCGAGCGGATCGTCGCGGCGATGCGCGCCGTCGCCGTCGCCGCCCCGCGGACGGTGATCCGCACCACCATGACCCGCGGTCCGGGACCGAGGGGCATCGCCCCGCCCGCCGAGGCCCGGCCGTTCCTCTTCGCGCGTTCCGGGCCGATGCGGCCGGGCCTCGCCTTCGCCCCGATGCGGCTCCACCTCACCGCGATCCGCCGCAACGAGACCTCTCCCGCCTCGCGCCTCAAGAGCCTCGGTTATCTCGACGCCGTACTGGCCGCCCGCGATGCGGCGGCGGCCGGGTTCGACGAAGCCCTCTTTCTCAACACACGCGACCGCGTCGCCTGCGCCGGCATCGGCAATCTCTTCGGGATTTTCGGCCGAACGCTGGTGACGCCGTCCCTGGAGGAGGGGGTGCTGCCGGGGATCGTCCGGGCGCAGATTTTCGCGGTTGCCGCGAGGCTCGGGCTCGCGGTGGACGAGCGGCCCCTGCCGCTCGACGAACTCACGGGAGCCGATGCCGCGATCCTCACCAACTCGCTGCGGCTCGTGAGCCCGGTGACCGCGATCGGAGATCGCTCGTTGGACAGTGCCGGGAACGCGACCGTCGCGCATCTGATCCAGGCCGTCCGCGAGGCCGTCGCCGCATCCTGCAATGTCGCCCCGGAGACCGTGTCGTGACGGGGCGGGGGCAGGGGCAGGGGGACGACGACCGCGCCTGGATGCGCTGGGTGATGATCGTCGTCTATGCCGGCATCGGCATCGTGCATCTCACCGCGACCGACGCATTCCTGCCGATCATGCCGGACTGGGTGCCGGCGCCGCGCTTCGTGGTGATCGTCACCGGCCTCTGCGAGATCGCCGGCGCGCTGGCGCTGACGACCGCACGCCTCAGGCGCCTCGCCGGCATCATGCTGGCGCTCTACGCCGTCTGCGTGTTTCCGGCCAACGTGAAGCAGGCCCTGGACCACATCGCGATCCCGCCGATCCCGGACAGCTGGTGGTATCACGGCCCCCGTTTCGCGATGCAGCCGGTGATGGTGTGGTGGGCGCTCTATGCCGTCCACGTGATCGACTGGCCATTCGGGCGCCGCCGTACCGGATCCGCGCACAAGGATCCCCTGCTCCCGTGATCCTCCGATACGGGGATCACGGGAGAACAGGATCCGGGGCGCGTCCTGCGTAGTCCTGTCGGGAGCGTGCGGCCGGGGCTCTGCTAGAATCGGCGCCATGCCGAAGAGTCGCGCACCCAGCCCTTCGAATCCGCTCCCCGAGGAGGAGGATCTTGCCAGGTCTCCGCCCGGTCGGGCCGAGGTCGAGCGGGCGATCGGACGCATCCTCGACCGGCTGAAGCCGCAGAGCCCGAAGCGCGGCCGGAAGGCGAGCCGGGCCGTCGCGCGGTAGCGCTGCGAACGGGGAGGGTGGTTCTCAGCCCTCGGCGCGTTTGACCGCCTGCCAGGCGGCTTCCATCGCCGGCAGGTCGACCGATGCCAGGGTCCGGCCGTCCTTTGCCAGGTGGTCGGCCATGGCCGTGAACCGGCGCTCGAACTTGCGGGTGCCCCGCCGCAGGGCTTCCTCCGCGTCGACGCCGGCATGGCGGGCGAGGTTCGCCACGGAGAACAGCAGGTCGCCGATCTCTTCGGCCACCGCCTCCGGATCGTCGGCCGCCAGGCTCTCCTCGACCTCGTCGGCTTCCTCGCGGACCTTGGCGATCACCTCCCGCGCATTGGGCCAATCGAACCCATGGAAGGCGGCCTTCCGTGAGATTTTTTCGGCGCGGGTAAGGGCGGGGAGGGCGGAAGGTACCCCGTCGAGGGGCCCCGCCGCCGCCGGCACCCTGCCCCGGGCCAGCTTCTCAGCCCGCTCCTGCGCCTTGATCCGCGCCCAGGCCGCCTCGACCGCCGCCGGATCGCCGCGGCCTCGCCTGGCGGGAAGCAGGCTGCCGTCGGCCTCGAACACGTGCGGATGCCGCCGAACGAGCTTGGCGACGATGCCGGCGACGACGTCGGCGAAGGCGAAGCGGCCCGCCTCCTCCGCCATCCGGGCCTGGAAGACCACCTGGAGCAGGAGGTCGCCGAGCTCGTCCCTGAGATCCTCGGGATCGCCGCGCTCCACCGCGTCGGCGACCTCGTAGGCCTCCTCGATGGTGAAGGGCACGATGCTCGCGGGCGTCTGGACGACGTCCCAGGGGCAGCCCGTCTCCGGATCACGCAGGGTTGCCATGAGCTGCAGCAGCGTCTCGATCGGGTGATTCGTCATGGTGGCGTTCGTACCGCTTTCGTTCCGAATGCGCATCTGAAGGCTTTTCCCGGCCTCGACGCCCGAATGGCCGAGCTACGTTGGATAAACCGGGTGTGGCATGTGGATAATTCCTTATATTCCATAAATTGAACCCCTTCCTGGCGGTTCGGCTCAGCGAACGCCTCGCGCCTAGGGTAGGAAGAATATCTGCTTCGCTCTTTTAAGAGAGTCAGTTCAGCAGGTTATAGGGGGGGACGAATAACGCTGCGGCGACAGTGTGTTGAGACGGTTTCGTGCATCTGATTCTGCGTGGCTGTGCATCGGATTCTGCGTGGCTCCGTATGGAACTCTGCGTGGATTCCCGGATCGATCGCATCGGAATCTGCGCGGGTTCGCATGGGATTCGGCGTGGGAAAACCGGTCGGGCTGTGCATTCCGGGGAGAACCCGGCTTCAGGCCTCCGTATTGAACTCTGCGTGGGCTGATCCGCAGTGATCCGGCCCGTATCGAACTCTGCGGACCGGCCCCGGAGCGAGCCTGGGGATGGCGAGGCCCGAGAAGCGGGGAAAGCCGGGATAAGACCGATCCGCCACAGGACTCCCGGGGTCCGAATCGTGCCACATCCGCCGCCACCCGGGCCGAGTGCCCCTCACGAACCCCTATCGGCGGGAGCTCCTGAGAGACACTTGGACGTCGGCGATACGACGGGGCAGGGTGCCGAAGAGGACGTTGGCGGACGCAAGGCATGGCGGGGCTCGAACAGAAGATCGACGGGATCCGCGACCCGGACCTGCGCGCCGAGCTGGAGGCGGCGCGGGGCGGATTTCTGTTCGCCCAGATCGTCGAGCACCTGCTGTTCCGGCAGCGCGATCGCGACGCCCAGGCCGCGACGGAAAACTCCCAAAAGACCCGGCGCGAGGGCATGGCCCGGGACCAGCGTCGCCGCGACGCCGTGCGCGAGGTCATCGAGAACGAACCGGCCGTGCCCGAAAACCTGCAGCACATCCACTCGGTGCTGGCGCTGTGCGGCCTGCCGTATCGCGATCCCGGACCCGTCCGCGAGGTGTTGCGGGAGTACGGCCGCAACTCGCTGAGCCTCTCGGCCGGGCGCCTGAAGAACCCGATCACGGGCGAGATGGAGATGCAGGGCCTGCCCTACGGCCCCAAGGCGCGGCTCGTGCTGCTGCACCTCTGCACCGAGGCGGTGAGGCAGCGGAGCCCGGTGATCGCGGTGGCCGACAGCCTGTCCGGCTTCATGCGGGAGATGGGATTTGCGGTGACCGGTGGCGAGCGCGGCACCATCGGCGCCTTCAAGGAGCAGCTCAACCGGCTCGCCGCCTGCTCCATGCAGATCGGCCTCTGGGACGGCAAGGAGACCGCCTCGACCCTCACCGTGCCGCCCTTCCGCCGGCTCGACCTGTGGCGCCCTCAGGGCTCCGGAGAGGTGGTCTGGCAGCGCGAAGTCCAGTTCCACCAGGATTTCTACGAGAGCCTGATCAAGCACGCCCTCCCCGTGGACATCCGGGCGGCCAGGGCGTTGTCGGGATCGGCGCGGAAGCTCGACCTGCTGTTCTGGGCCGGCTACCGCCTGCGGGCCCTCCAGCGGCCCCTGAGGCTCACCTGGGACAACCTGCACAAGCAGTTCGGGGCCGACAACGCCTCGCAGCGCAGCTTCCGCCAGGCCTTCAAGGCCGACCTCGCCGGGGTGCTCGAGGTATTTCCGCGCCTGCCGATCACCCTCGACGAGCGCGGCATGGTGCTGAACCCGGCCGACCCGAGCGCCCTGATCGTTCCGCCGAAGGCCATCGGATTGGCTCGGAAGAAACGTAACGCCGCCTAATTCCATCTCGGAATATCAAGCTGCCGTGGATCGTTACGGCATGCACCGGACCGCATACCGCGTATCGTACCAGCATGCTGCCCGGATTGGCCATGCCGTTGACCGGGATGCGTGACGCGGCATGGAATATTCCAGTTCGGACGGGAATGCGCTCTGGAATTCCCTTCATGCAGGTATGGAATATCTGATTCCGAATAAGGAATAACTGGTTCTTCGAGGAATATTCCGCTAAGGCATTCCAAGACAGCCGCCAGGCGAAAAAACCGGCTTGAGGACGACGCCATGGTGTTATCGGAAGCCGAAGCCGAGACGCAGCTCGCCGCCCTGCGCCGCCAGCGCGAGGCGCTCGATCGCGCCATCAACGATCTCACCCTCTATCTCGAACTCGGCCGCCGGCTGACGGCCGGCGCGAGGTTTTCGGCCGACGAGCCCCGGTTTCCGGCTCCTGCCTCCGCCGCGGCCGCTTCGACGCCGGGACCGGGCTCGCCCCCGGATCCGGCCGACGACGCGGATCGCCCTGCGCCGCGCCGCCCGGC